>JAUYDU010000384.1 GCA_030691665.1 Chloroflexota bacterium | reverse complement strand
TGGTCGCGGATCGTGATGTACATCCTGGCCTGGCCGTACGTGATCATGCGGGCCACATGGGCGATGGCAGAGAGGTGCTCGTTGAGGCCTGCCAGCCTGAATTGATATTGCGTTTGCGAAGCCTGCCGGACAGCTCCGTCGCGTCCGGCGAGCATTCCGGTGAGAGCTGCGAGTACGCCGGAAGTGCCGAACCAGACTGCGTACGGGGGCACGGCGTTGGTCAAGTCTGCCACGAGCATTGCGTGTCCGGCCTAGAATCGTCCTGCGATCTGGGACCTTACGGTGGTCTCGGGGTAGGTGGTGTATACATGCCGGAGAAGAACATTCAGTGGCCAGCCCGCGTACTTTCGCTTGGTCTCCTGGCAGAGCCTGTCAAGGCGCTTGAATTTGTCGGACTTTCCAGACTGGATGGCGATCTGGTCAAGGCGATCCATACCCTTGTCCGTGATTGCGTATTCTCTCTCAAATTCGCGTTCAGCCTCGGCGAGGTCGATCTCTTCGCTGTGCTCTCCCATGAGGTACTCAAAGCTTACCTCGGCTTCCTCCTGTTCTTCTGGAAGGAGGGGCGGGCCTTGCGTCTCGTGCTCGTCCAGGATGCTCGCGGGTGCTGCCCGGCTGATCCCTGTTTGGTTGTCGATGCGGATGCATTCGGTGGCTTTCAGGAGTTCCAAGTCCTGGTACATGTCGAGGTCGGCAGGGCCGAACTTGTCCGGGCTGAAGTTGAAGTCAAACTCGAAGGTCTCGTCCTCCCGCAGGAAATCCTTGGATCCTTCCATTGCGAGGAAGACTAGCTTCTGCATGCGTGTGGTGCCAGTAATGGGGGCTCGTTCCGTGCCGTGTGCGTCCCTTGCCGCAAGCAACAGCAAGATGGTTAGCTTCCTTGCGGATATCCTCTTCCTGACGGCCTGTGGCATCGCTACCTCCGTGAAATACCGCTGCGGTACACCGATCGTGAGTGGTTGGCGTTTGGATTGTACCAGTTGGCAGCGGAAAATGGTAGCTGCGGGCGGGGTGCGGTTTGGGGAGGGCCGCTCGCTGGGGGATGGGCGGACGAGGGCGAGGGGCGACGGGGCGCGCGGCAGAAGGCCTTGCGCCAGGCAGCGCCATCGTGTGGTTGCTGGTGGCGGTGGGGTGGTGTGACCGGGTGGCCTACAGCTTGAGGAGGGGGGCGAAGCGGCGGTCGCTGCGGAAGGGGCCAACCAGGGCCAGGTAGAGCTGGTCGGTGACCAGCAGCTTTTGGGCGACGCGGCGGAGGTCCTCCTCGGTCACGGCCTCCAAAAGGGTGACGACCTCTTCCGGGGTGCGGACTTCGCCCAGCAGGAGCTCCTGGCCGCCCAGCCAGCCGGCGACGCTGCGACTGTCCTCCAGGCGCAACAGGAGGCGGCCCTTGGACATCTCCTTGGCCTTGACCAGCTCCTCGGCCTGGACGCCGTCGCGCAGGCGCACCAGCTCTTCCAGGATGACGTGGAGGGCGGCGACGGTCTTGGGGGGATCGACGCCGGCATAGACGGTGAAGGCGCCGGTGTCCAGGAAGTGGCTGACGTAGCTGTGGACGTCGTAGACCAGGCCCTGCTTCTCGCGTAGCTCCAGGAAGAGGCGGCTGCTCATGCCTTCGCCCAGGATGACCGAGAGGAGGGCGAGGGCGTGGCGGTCGGGGTGGTGCATGGGCAGGCCGCGGACGGCCAGGCAGAGGTGGGACTGCTCGGTCTTCTTGTAGCGGAGGGCGCAGCGGGGGCCGTGACCGTCGGTGGCGGGGAACCAGGGGGAGGGAGAGCCGGGCGGGCGGTCCCCCCAGAAGGCGGCGACCTGCTCCTCGACCTGGCGGGGGTCCACGTTGCCGGCGATGGCGACGACCATGTTGTTGGGGACGTACTGGCGGCAGAGGTAGTCGAGGGCCATCTCGCGGGTGATGGCCTTGACGGACTGCTCGGTGCCGGCCACGTCCCAGCCCAGGGGCTGGTCGGGCCAGAGGGCCTCGTCCATGAGGAGGTCGACGAGCTGGCTGGGGCTGTCGCCGATCATGGCCAGCTCTTCCAGGATGACGCGGCGCTCCTTCTCCATCTCTTCGGGGTCGAAGCGAGGGGCGCGCACCATGTCCACCAGGACGTCCAGGGCGAGGCCGAAGTGGAGCGCGGCTACCTTGCAGTAGTAGACGGTCAGCTCGCGGTCGGTGCCGCCGTTGAGGAGGCCGCCGACGCCGTCGATGGCCTCGGCGATGTCCTTGGCGGTGGGGCGCTTGTGGCTGCCCTTGAAGCAGAGGTGCTCGACGAAGTGGGAGAGGCCGGCCTCTTCCTGGCGCTCGTAGCGGGAGCCGGCGCCGACGTAGATGCCGATGCTCACCGAGTGGGTGTGGGGCATGGGGGCGGTGAGGAGGCGGAGGCCGTTGGGCAGGGTAGTCTTCTGGTACATGGTGGAAGCTAGGGTTTGGAGGCTGGATGTTGGCGTCGGTTCGACGGGCTCACGATGCATCGGTTCGACGGGCTCACGATGCAGTTGGGGGTAGAAGCGGTCACGGGAGATCAAAGAACTAAACCCTCAAGAGAGCGAACCAACAAACCAGCAAACCAGGGACTGGCATCTTCGATTGTAGGGAGGGGTGAACCTTACGATCAATGGTGGGTCGAAGTAGGGGCGCAGCAGGCTGCGCCCCTACCAGAGAACGTCGCCGCAGAGGTCGGGTGGGTGGGGGCAGGCGGCGAAGGCGGCGTACTCGCGGCGGGAGGCGCCGATGGTGGTGTCGTCGCCGTGGCCGGAGAGGACGAGGGTGTCGTCGGGGAGGACGTACAGGCGGTCGACGATGGAGCGGATCTCCTGCTGGAGGTCGGCGGGGGTGTCGGTGCGGCCGGGGCCGCCGGGGAAGAGGGTGTCGCCGGCGATGAGGAGATTGCCGACGAGGAAGCAGACGCTGCCGGGCGTGTGGCCGGGGGTGTGGATGACGCGCAGACGCACGCTGCCGACCGCGATCTGGTCGCCGTCGGCGAGGGGCAGGTCGATGCGGTCCGGCGGCAGGCCCTTCGATAAACTCAGGGCAGGCTGCTCGGCGGGGTGGCAGTAGACGGGGGCGGCGGTGGCCCGTTTGAGGAGGTCGTAGGAGAGGAGGTGGTCGGGGTGGGTGTGGGTGAGGAGGATCTTGGTGATCTTGGCTCCTTGGGCGGCCTCCAGGATCTTCTCGCCCTCGGCGGGCATGTCAACGATGGCGGCCTCGCTGGCAACGGGGTCGATGACGACGTAGGCGTTGTTGGCGAAGGGCCCGAGGGGGCCGACCTTGACGACGCGGAAGGTGCCCTGGTCGTGGACGTGCATGGTGTGCTCCCTATCGGTCAACGGATAGATAGCGGATAAACGGATGTATGGGGCGCGGAGAGGCGTCCGTTTATCCCCTGAAACGCCCGCTGACTGATATGATACCATCGAGGGGAGCCATGGAGCTGACGCCGCGCGTGCACAGCATTCCGGCCAACGTGCCGTTCTACACCGGGCCGCTCGCGCCCAACGTCTACCTGGTGGCGGACGGCGGCCAGGGAGCTCTCATCGACGCCGGCTTCCCCGACGATGCGTCGATCCGGGCGCGGCTGGACTATCTCCGGAGCATGCCTGGCCCTTCGACATCCGCCCGAGGCGGATCCGCCTATGGCGGAGGCTCAGGGCAGGCTCTAAGGCTGGCGGACATCATCCTCACCCATCACCACTTCGACCACTCCGGCGGGGCGCAGCGCCTGCGGGAGGCCACGGGGGCGCGCATCTGCCTGCACCGGCAGGAGGAGCGGCTTCTGGCCGACTGGCAGGCGGACGCTCCTCTGGATGTGGAGCTGCCCCCCGAGCGGCGGGAAATGGCGGAGATGGCCCGCGCCTGGCGGCAGGCGGCGGCTCAGGCCACGCCCGACCGGCTGGTGGAGGACGGCGATACGATTCGGGTGGGCGAGGCGACGATGGAGGTAATCCACACGCCCGGCCACACGGCGGGGTCGATCTGCCTGTACCTGCGGGAGGAGGGGGTGCTGTTCGCGGGGGATACGGTGCTGGGCCTGGGGACGGTGGCCGTGATGCCGCCGCCGCACGGGGACATGGGGCAGTACATCCGGTCGCTGGAGCGGCTGAAGGGCTACCCGGCGACGCTGCTCTGCCCCGGACACGGGCCGCTGGTGCGGGACGTGGGGCGTAAGCTGCAAGAGCTGATCGACCACCGCCACCAGCGAGAGGAGCAGGTGCTAGCGGCGGTCGCGGGCGGGCGGGGGACGGTGAGGGCGATGCTGGCAGAGATCTACCCGGAGCTGGACAGCCGTCTGGAGGGGATGGCGCGAGGGCAGCTCCTGGCCCACCTGGCGAAGCTGGAGGGGGAGGGGCGGGTGGTGCGGCAGGGGGGGGAGGGGGAGGAGGCGGTGTGGGGGCTGGGCTAGGCTCACAACGGAGAGGGCAACGGATAGCAGCGGTGGACGTTCTCCCACTCCGGCCGCGGCAGGAATTTTCGCGTTTGGTCGGCGAGGGCCGTATCGTTTTGCGTGCTGGAGCGTCTTAATATATGGAACAAGAAGGGCTGCACCCCCTCCTAAGTTCCGCCGTTATCGAAGAAGGCCCGTCCCGCCGAGGGGACGGGCCTGGCTCTTTTGGGCGGAACGTCGCTGCCCGGCCCTATGCACCCCTGCCCA
>JAUYDU010000382.1 GCA_030691665.1 Chloroflexota bacterium | reverse complement strand
TACCTTTTCCAGCACTACCTCGTCTAGCCCACGGACCAGCACTGTCACGTTCTCCACATTGAAGACGACCGGGTAGGCTTCCCTGGTGTAGTCGACGTACACGTTGAAGTAGACAAGGACCTCCTCGCCGCTCATCGGTGGGTCGAAGGCGTATATCCACACCCTGTCATAGCCGTCTACGCTCACCCTCACCGCCGTCCCATCGAGTCGGATGTGGAGGTCTGGGTTGAGAGGGTCCGCTCCCACACCTTCCTTCGCCTCCTCCAGCGCCTCCACACGCAGCCCGGCGTCCCGCAGCCAGCCGATAGCATCGGCGACGGTATGGAGCGCGGATGTGGGAGTCGGAGCAGGCGTGGGCGTAGGGACGGTGACCGTAAAGGTGGGAGTGGGAGCCACTGTGGCCGTGGGGGTATGTACGGGCGATGGGGTTGGGCTTGGTGGAAGCTCGCACGCCGCGAGCGTCAGTCCCATGAGGGCAATTGGAAGCGACAACCATGTTTGCGTGGCCTTCATTGACGCTACCGCTCCAGCTTCAGTAGCTCAAACGTGCCGTCCGGCCCCACCAAGGCTATCCTGTCTCCTTCCACGTCCAGCGTGAGCGCGTCGGTGGGGTAGTAGGCCACCTCCTTTGGCTGGAGTGGGGCAGAGAGGTCCAGCACCCACAGCCCGCCGTGAAGGACGTAGGCGCGCCCATCAGCGATGACGATGTACGCTTGCTCCTTCGATGTCTGTTCCCCATCGCCCACTAGGGCCTTTTCGGCAAGCACGCGAGGTGCCGCAGGCTCTGAAGCGTCGAACAGGTACAGGCGGCCATTTCCTACCACATACACGTACCTCCCCAGCGCCGCCAGGTGCCATCTCTCGGCGCATATCGAGTCGGCCAAGCGAATGCGGGCGACCTGTGCATCCTGTCCATGACCTCTCGCAGCATCCTCGACCGTGACGGCGCCACATGACGCGCGGTAGAAGTAGGAGCCGACGGGCTGGCCCCAGTTAGGCGGGAAGCTGGACTCCGCGGCCTTGACCTTCGGGGCCTTCGGGTCTGAGACATCGACCTCGTACCCGTGGGGGGCTCCGTCGGCGGCGACCTGGAACCGCTCACCGTAGTCGTGGGTCCCATGGACAACCTTGAGGTCACGGAAGGCGGCAAGCTGGGGTGACTCTGCCCGGGAGAGGTCCAGCACAAAGAGACCGCTCTGAAGGAACAGGTAGGCGTAGCCGGAGCGCAGGTAGATGGCCACGGGCGACGCTCCCGACGGCACCCGCTCCACTTCTCCGATGTTGGCGGGATCGGAGACATCAACAACGGTGAAGCCGTACCAGTCTGCCACCACGATCTGTTCGCCCTGTCGCCACATGCCCGCCGGCACCCCCCGTCCTTCGATTCCGCTCACCTCTTTCGGCTGCGCGGGGTCGGAGACGTCCCACACCTGGAGACGCCAGCGATAGACGCCCCAGTCGCCGCCGTAGAGGAGCAGGTACAGGTGTGTTCCGTCCACCAGGACCGACACCGAGTCGTCGATGTCCACGGTGGACACTGTCCTGGGGCCGCGAGGAGGCTCCGACAGCAGGAGCGGGAGTGGTGCATCGCCCACATCCAGGACGCTGAGGCCCCATGAGTCACCCCACAGGAAGAGCCGGCCATCCGCAAGAGCGCCTCGTGTCGCGTATACCCCTTCCAGTTCCCCAACCACGTATTCCCCAACCACGTACGGGCTGCCTGAGGCAGAGACATCCAGCACAGTAATCAAGGGCTCGTTCCGTGCGGTGGGAACTGGAGTCCATAGTACGTAGGCCAGGTTGCCGGCCCCTTTCACGCCGTTCACCACATAGAACCCTTCCAGCTTCACCGACTCGCTGGGCCGGGTGATGTCTGGAATCAGGTATGCCGCGTCCTTGCCAGGGTCCTCACGCCGGGACACGTAGGCGCGCCGTCCATCCACGTCGAAGAGCCTGTCCACTCCTGGGAGTGAACCGACCGGTTTGGGCCGCCTCACGTCGGACACGTCCCACACCTGGAGGGCATAGGCGTCTTGCGCCCAGACGACCGTGAGGAGGGTGTCCCCTTCCCATGCCATCTCAGACGGCCTTCCAGCCAGTGCGATGCTAACCCCGGTCGGCTTTGGTGGTCCCTCGCTAGCTATCTCCAGAAGGTCGAGCCTGTTCTCCTTGCCCAGGAAGACGTAGCGCTTTCCTTTTGATTGCCCCTCTGCCAGCGTCTGGAACGCGCCCGGATGCACCGGCTCCCAGCGGCCGATGACCTCCAGCCGGCGCTCCAAATCGGGCGTGCGGGCTGCGGGAGGCAGGTCTGCGGGCGCGACTGAGATGGTGGGTGTGGGCGTCGGTGTGGACGGCGGGGTCGGTGTGCCGGTAGCGAACGGATTGGGCGCGCGGGTAGGAGTGGCAATAGGGCCGGCCGTAGGGGTGGAAGTTGGAGTCGCAGTGGCAGGAGGCGCGGGCACAGAGGTCGGCGTGGCTGTAGCTGTAGGGGTGGGGGTGGCGACAGGAGCGCAGGCCGCAGATAGCGCAAGGAGGGTGACGGCCAGCGCGGCAGCTATCAACTTGACGAGCCAGGTGGGTAGCACGGACAAGAACATCATCCCCTCCCGCAGCCGGGCTTCATCAGACAAGACGCACCAGCCGCCCCAAAGGTTCCCCCGAGTCAGGACATTCTCACCGCCTCTGTCAGATAGAACGCCCCACGGCCGTTTCGCACTCGCTGCCTCATCTTTGACATCCGAGCCGCTATCTGCTCCCCTGCGGCGTACCGGTCTCTATTATAGGCGTCTCGATCCCGACGGGCTATCGTTCATTGACTGCCTTTCCTTTTCAGCGCCCAACCATCGGAGGGA
>JAUYDU010000343.1 GCA_030691665.1 Chloroflexota bacterium | reverse complement strand
GCCTCAAGTGGGTAGAAAGGAACCCCCCAGGATGGGCCGTCTCGGTGAGCTGAAGAAGAGAGTGATAGGCGAGGTAGAAGCTCACCGTGACCAGCTCATCGAGCTAAGCCTGCGCATCCATGCCCATCCCGAGACGGCCTTTCGAGAGGAGAAGGCGGCTGCTTGGCTGGCTGACTTCCTGGAAGGCCAGGGCTTCGTGGTGGAGCGAGGCATCTGTCAGATAGCCACCGCCTTCCGAGCTGCCTGTGGGGATGGGCGGCCGCGGGTGGCCTTCCTGTCCGAGTACGACGCCCTGCCTGGCATCGGCCACGGCTGTGGCCACAACATCATCGCCGTGGCCTCGGTGGGGGCTGGCCTGGCCGCCAGGGCGGTGCTGGGGGAGACGGGCGGCACAGCGCTGGTTATCGGCACCCCGGCCGAGGAGGCGGCGGGCGGCAAGGTGTTCATGGCCAATCGGGGCGCCTTCGACGACCTGGATGCGGCCATGCTGGCCCACCCCGGCAATCGAGACGTGGCAGTGGCTCAGGCCCTGGCCTGCCTGGAGCTATCGGTGGAGTACTTCGGAAAGGCAGCTCATGCGGCGGCCCGCCCCGAGGCAGGCATCAACGCCCTGGACGCCCTGATCATCGCCTACAATGGCGTCAGCGCCCTCCGCCAGCACATCCGCGATTCCGCCCGCATTCATGGCATCATCACCGACGGCGGCCAGGCGATGAACGTGGTGCCGGAGCACTCAGCGGCCGCCTTCTTGATTCGGGCGGAGGACGACAAGTACCTGGACGAGTTGAAGGAGAAGGTGCTGGCCTGTTTCCGGGCGGGGGCGGAGGCTACCGGCGCCCGCCTGGAGTATCGCTGGGGCGAGGACTCCCGCTATCGGGCGATGCGCACCAACCACGCCCTGGCCGAGGCCTATTGCCGCAACATGGAGGCCCTGGGGCGGCAGGTGCAGGACCCCGAGCACCGTCGCTCGATGGGCAGCACCGACGTGGGCAACGTCAGCATCCTGGTGCCGACCATCCACCCCACGGTGGCCATCGCCCCGCCGGATGTCACGATTCACACCCCGGAGTTTCGGGACGTGGCGGCCTCGGAGGCCGGCCACCGCGGCCTGCTGGACGCCGCCAAGGCGATGGCGATGACGGCGGTGGACGTGCTGGTGGACGAGGAGCTGCGCCGCCGCATGGAGGAGGAGTTCCGTGGCGGGCAGTGAAGGAGGGGATACCCCACCGCACCCTAAAGGGCGCGGCATGGGGAAGGGGGCAATGATGCCTCAGCCTGAAGACCGCGGTGGGGAGCAAAATGACCAGTGAGCCCGTTATCGCTCTGGATGCCATGGGCGGCGACCATGCCCCCCAGGAGATCGTGAAGGGGGCGGTGCTGGCCGCTCGCGAGCTGGGCGTACAGGTGGCCCTGGTGGGGCCGCCGGCGCTGGTGGAGGCGGAGCTGGCCAAGCACCCGCCCCGGCCGGAGGGCATCCGCCTGGTGGCGGCCAGCGAGGTCATCGGCATGGACGAGCACCCGGCCCAGGCCGCTCGCCACAAGAAGGACTCTTCCATCGTCGTCGGCCTTAAGCTGCTGAAGCAGGGGGAGGCTGCTGCCTTCGTATCCGCCGGCAACACCGGGGCGGTGCTGGCGGGCTCTATCATGTATCTGGGACGCCTGCGGGGGATCGAGCGGCCGTCGCTGGTGGCGCTCCTGCCCCTGTCGGGCCGTCTCAGCCTGCTCCTGGACGTGGGGGCGAACGCCGACTGCAAGCCGGAGTACCTGGTGCAGTTCGCCGAGATGGGCAGCGTCTATCTGGAGCGGGTGTGGAAGGTGGAGAAGCCGCGGGTGGCCCTGTTGAGCATCGGCGAGGAGGAGAGCAAGGGGAATCAGCTCGTCCAGGAGACCTACGCCCGGCTGAAGAAGGCCAGCCACCTCAACTTCATCGGCAACGTGGAGGGGAAGGACATCGCCAGCGGCGTGGCCGACGTCATCGTCACCGACGGCTTCACCGGCAACGTGGTGGTCAAGACCATGGAGGGTATCGCCGGCTTCATCCGGAGCCAGCTCGAGGGCTCTATCAGGAGCAAGTGGTACTACTGGCTGCCCGGCCTGGCCCTGAGGGGGGCGTTCCGCAGCGTGCAGAAGCGCACGGACTATCGGGAGTACGGCGCCGGCCCCCTGCTGGGGGTCAACGGGCTGGTGTTCGTCGGCCACGGCCGCAGCGATGCGCTGGCGATCAAGAGCTCGCTGCGGGTGGCGCGCGAGGCGGCCCTCTCCGGCATGCTGGAGGCCTTGCGTCCGGCGGCGGGCGGCACTTAGGAACAAGGAACAAGCGTGGGGAGGCTGTTGTTCCTTGACCTCTGGTCTCTGTTCCTGCCCGCCTAGTCGGGATGCGGGGGAGGCTCTTCTTCCTGGCTGGCGGGGACGCCTCCGCCAGGGGCGGATCCGCCTCCGGCGGAGAAGCGCAGCCACATGCGCAGGGTGTGCTGGAGGTCGCGCAGGCCAGCGTCGGGGGCCTGGCCGCCCAGCAGGCACTGCTCGATGTGGTGGTCCATGAGCAGGAGCCCCACCTGGTCGATGCCGCTACGCACGGCCATGATCTGGGTCAGCACGTCCTCGCAGACGCGGCCCTGCTCCAGCATGCGCTGGATGCCCCGCACCTGGCCCTCGATGCGGCGCAGGCGGGTAAGCAGGCTTTCGGCGGGGGTGGCTTCTAGCATGTTTTGTTTCCCCAAGTTGTTGACATACCCCCTGGGGGTATGATACCCTAGAGCCGTTCGGGAGTCAAGACGGACTGGAGTCCCGAGCGCACTGTGAGGAAAGGAGCAGTCAATGGTCAAGCCGAGAGAGGTCACCGACGCCGAGTTTGAGGGTGAGGTGCTGAAGGCCGAGGTGCCGGTGCTGGTGGACTTCTGGGCGCCCTGGTGTGGCCCGTGTCGAATGGTGGCTCCCATCGTGGAGGAGCTGGCCGACGAGTACGGCGGCAAGGTCAAGTTCGTGAAGCTCAACACCGACGACAACTTCAACACCGCCGCCAGCTACGGCATCCGCAGCATCCCTACCCTGATAGTGTTCAAGGGCGGCCAGCCGGTCGGCCAGATCATCGGCTTTCGTCCCAAGGGGGACCTGAAGCGGGTCATCGACCAGGCCCTGTCGGCCTAGGTCAAGGAACACGGAACATGGAACAAGGGGGGTGGGGTCTTGTTCCTTGTTCCTTGACCCTTGTGCCTCAGCTACGGTGGTATACACGATCGGCGATTGGGGAAGGGCTTGTCCTGAGCGAAGCGAAGGAGCGCAGTGGAGAAGGAATACGATATCGTCATCATCGGGGGAGGGCCGGCTGGCCTGGCGGCCGGGCTGTACGCAGCGCGCTCTCGGCGCCGCACGGTCCTTCTAGAGAAAGGGGTCATCGGCGGCCAGAT
>JAUYDU010000259.1 GCA_030691665.1 Chloroflexota bacterium | reverse complement strand
CGGCCATCTCCTCGCGGGTGAGAATGCCGGGGTTGGCGTGGGGCAGGAGCTTCGTCTGCTCCAGGACGAGCTGGCACATGGCTCGCAAATAGGAGATCATGCTGCGATGCCCCAGGCGGGCCAGTTGCTCTCGTACGTGGGGGTATACCTCCTCGGGCCTTTCGCCGAGACTGAACATGGCCTCCTTGCAACCCTGCCGCTTACCGGCTTCGGCGACGGCCAGAACCTCGTCGGGGGTCATAGTGTGAGCCAGGGGGTCGTCCGGGGGCCTGGCGAAGGTGCAGTAGCCGCACTTCTGGCGGCAGAGATTGGTGAGGGGGATGAACACCTTGCGGGAGTAGGTTGCCGTGCGTCCCTTGTGGCGATCGCGCACCAGGCCGGCGGCGAGCATAAGGGCCGATAGCTCGCTGCCCGTGGCCCGTATGAGCCGACAGGCATCCTGCCGGGGCAGGCTGCCGCCGGCCACAACCCTGGCCAGCGTCTCATCGAGGTCGATGGGCGGGCGGTGATGGGTATCTGCCATGCCGTGCCTAAAGCCACCGTCGCTGCCACCGGTCTTGCGGCGCAGCCGACGCTCCGGATGTTGGCTCTTTACGGGGGCGCTCTGCCTGGTACGGCACGGCCGCAGCGTATTGAGAGGCCTGGGAAGGAGCACCCCTCGCCGCCTTCCCAGGGGGCGTACGTCTCTCTATTCTAGCGGCTGGTTCTGGCAGTGGCAACAGCTTCGGCACAAATAGTATAATGGCTCGCTATGTGCGCTGAGGTGCTCGCCTTCATCGGCGGAACGGGCCCCGAAGGGCTGGGCCTGGCCGCCCGATTCGCCGCCGCCGGCCACCCGATCGTCATCGGCTCCCGCAGGCCGGAGCGGGCGCAGGAGGCGGTGGAGAAGATCAAGGCGCGGGTCGCTGGGGCCGAGGCCGCGGGGGTGGTGAACCAGGAGGCGGTGGAGAGGGGCGATATCGTGTTCGTGACGATCCCTTTCGCGGGCCACCGGGACACCCTGGCGGCGCTGGCGGGGGCGATCGGGGCTAAGATGGTGGTGGACGTGGTATCTCCTCTCTCCTTCGAGGGCGGCAAGATCACCGCCGTCGCCGTGCCCGAGGGATCGGCGGCCCAGCAGTCCCAGGCGCTACTGCCTCGGGCTCAGGTGGTGGCCGGGTTCCATCACCTGGACGCGAGCGACCTGATGAAGGTGGAGAGGCCGATGAACTCTGACGTGGTGGTGTGCAGCGATCACCCGGAGGCCAAGGCCAAGGTGATGGCGCTGGCGGAGGAGATCGCTGGCGTGCGGGCGCTGGACGGCGGCGGCCTGGCCAACAGCCGCTACCTGGAGGAGTTCACCGCCCTTCTCCTGAACCTCAACAAGACCTACAAGGCGCACACCGGCTTGAAGATCGCCGGCATCGGCGACACCCTTCCGAAATGACCCCCGAAATCCAGATCATTGGCCTGGCTGGCCTGCCCGAGGTTCGCCCCGGTGACGACCTGGCGGCGCTGATCGTGGAGGCCGCCCGAGGGCAGGGGATGAGCCTGGAGGGCGGCGACGTGCTGGTGGTCACCCAGAAGGTCGTCTCCAAGGCGGAAGGGCGGCTGGTGGACCTGCGGGAGGTGAAGCCGTCGCCCTACGCCCGGGAGCTGGCCGCTCGGATGGGCAAGGACGCGCGCCTGCTGGAGGTGATCCTGGGGGAGAGCCGACGCATCGTCCGCCAGGAGGGGAGCGTGATCATCACCGAGACCAGGCAGGGGTTCGTATGCGCCAACGCCGGGGTCGATGCCTCCAACGTGGGCGGCGGCGAGATGGTCTCGCTGCTGCCGGAGGATCCCGACCGGTCGGCGGAGGGGATACGGGCCGCCATCGCGAAGGAGCTGGGCGTGGCGGTGGCGGTGATCGTCTCCGATACCTTCGGGCGGCCCTGGCGGGAGGGCCACACCAACGTGGCGGTGGGACTGGCAGGGATGAGCCCCTTCCTGGACTACGTGGGCCAGGCGGACCCGCACGGCTACGTCCTGCGGGTGAGCACCATGGCAGTGGCCGATGAGCTGGCGGCGGCAGCCGAGCTGGTGATGGGGAAGCTGTCGCGGGTGCCGGTGGCCATCGTGCGGGGCTTCGAGTACGGGCAGGCGGAGGGCACGGCGCGGGAGCTGGTGCGGCCGCCGGAGCGGGACTTGTTTAGGTAGGGCGGGATCTGTCAACGGATAGGGAAACGGATAAACGGATGGGGGAGGGTACGCTATTCGCTTAGCCGTTTCATGATTCGCACCCCCGGTCAGGGCCGGGGCCCTGACCTACAGTTTCTTGGCTGTTGGGTCGTCCGCTGACGGGTTTGCGCTAGGGCTTGACTCCGCTGGCGATGTAGGTGACGCCCAGGCGCCTTTCGTCGACCGCCAGCCTGCTTCCTAGCAACTCTTCGAGCTTGGCCCAGGGGCGGGTAGCCCCCTCCAGGGTGGTCACGAAGGGCAAGAAGAAAGGGACCACCAGGTTGGCGGGCTGCTGCCACCAGCGGCTGGCCCGCTTTCCCCCGGCTGCCACCACCCGGCCGCCGGACTTGAGGTGGGAGAGCACGTTGCGGAGGGCCGCCTCCGACTGCATGATGTCGTGGGTGTAGTGGAAGAGGACGGCGTCTACCTCGTCGGGGATGTCCGCCTCCTCGGCGGCTGCCTCGACGAGGGTAACGTTCTGCCAGCTGCGGGCGGCGACTTTCTGCTGTGCCCGGGCCAGCATATCGGGGCTCAGCTCCACGCCGATGACCCGGCCCTGGGGGCCGACGGCTTGCTCTAGCAGGTCGAAACTGAGGCCGGTGCCGCAGCCCACGTCGAGCACAGCCTGGCCGGGGCGCAACTCCAGGCGGCGGACGGCCTCGCGCCGCAGGCGGCGACCGGCGGCCTCGAAGAGAGCGTCGTAGAGAGGAGCGATGAGCCGGTAGCGGCTCAGGGCCCTTTGACGGCGGCGAGAGTCCTGCATGGCAACCTCCCCTTGGGGTGCACCCATACCCCCTGGGTGGGGGTATGCCCCATTATAGGGAAGAGGGCTGGTTGTTGTCAACGGAAAAAGGGAGGTAAGGGGTTAGGTCTCCGAAGCTGAGCAGGGCTAAAGCCCTGCCTTCAGACCCTTTTGAGCAGGGCTGAAGGCCTGCAGCTACTTCTTGAGGAGGTACTTGACCGGTCGGCGTCGAAGTCTTCTTTGCAGCGCAGGGAGCAGGCGATAGGGAAGCAGGCTGGCTTGACCCCGGGAACTGCCGGTCGACGGCGATCTATTGTCTTGCCTTTCGATAGCTCGCTTCGATAGCCCGAAGCGCATAGTCCAGTTGGGATACGTCGGACAACGTAATCTCAGTATCCCCCATGCCATAGTGACCGATCTTTCGAACGTCGCGCGTAACCGACTCGTCGCGCTCAGGAAGTTCCTCCCAGCTAAGACCTACATAGCAGAAGAGCTTGCGCTTCCGGGGCTGCACCGTAACAAAGCTCCGCCTTGTACTGTAGTTGACGTAGAACTTGGTGAACGACCTCTGAACGTCGGGGCCAAGCGCGACGATTCTCTCATCTAGCCTGTTATACAGGTCCACGATGTTCTGCGGCTTACTACCAAAATGATAGTCGTAGGTCCACTGACCTCGAGAGACCGGTGGCTCGCGGAGGCCCGCCGCAGGCGGTGCTGTCGCAGGCCTCCATACTGACGATCCCAGCGCCATGCGGCTTAGAGAGTGTTTGACCTTCTCACGCGGGAGCGCCGGACCCGCTCCAAGCTTCTCCAGGATCAGATTGATGAAACGAGAGGGCGGGTTCGCGAGCAGTCCATCCAGGGCGGATTTGACCCGCACGTCAGTAAACGTTGCCTCGCCCCACGTATCCAGTTTTCCGGACTCGATGCTTTCACGCCCCAGATAGGAAAGCAGCTTGGCGACGTCTTCCGCTCTTGCTTGGTCCCTCGCATCCTCCAAATCCACCTCAAATAGGAGCTTCCCTTCCATCTCAACGGGCTCGTTACTCTTGTATACACGGTATTGAAGGCCATTACTGAGCACGCACCACACCACGCCTTCGTTGTTGGCGTAGTTGACTGTCTGGGCAATGAACAGCTTATCGTCCAAGGATTTGGCCAGAGGTTTAGCTTCGACGAATAGCCGGGGTTTGTTGCCAACATTCAGCGCATAATCGAGCCGTGTGCCATCATACACACGGTACTCACGGTTAACCGCGTCGAGGTCCTGTACGTCCCACCCGAGGGCGGTCAGCATCGGCTCTATGAACAGCGCCTTCGTATCCGCCTCGTTGATACCCTTATCCCGCCACCTAGCGGCTTTGTCCAAGAGCCCTCGTATGGCGTCCGAAACCACAATCATGACGCGTGCATTATATCAGTTCGGCGGTAGCCTGCGTAGCCCGTCAGCTTGTCCCGACCGTTTCGCCGATGCCGCGATGTTTCGCCTTCGGTATCCTGGCCGGCCTACTTCTTGAGGAGGTACTTGACCGGGTCGGCGTCGAAGTCCTCCTTGCAGCGCTGGGAGCAGAAGTAGTAGGTGACGTTCTGGAAGGTGGACTTGCCGGCAGCCTCTTTGGGGTCCACCTCCATGCCGCAGACGGGGTCGTGTCCCTTTTTGGGCGTTGTCATAGCGTCTCCTCTACCAGCTTCGGGGCAGGGAGGCGTCGCCGCCCTTGCCCACGTCGGCGAAGACGAACTCGTCGTCCCGCAGCTCGATCCAGCGGCCGACGTCGGTGATCTGGCCGCGCACGTCCAGCTCGGTGCGCAGGATCAGGAGCTCCTCCTCGGTGGGCGTGTCCACCGTTCCGATCTCGTCGGCCATGGCGGGCTGGAAGTCCATCTCCTCCAGCACCTGGTCCACCGTCACAAAGGGAGACGCGGCCATCAGGCGCAGGCGGCGGTTCTCGTCGTAGTCGAAGACGGCCCAGGGGGTGACCACTCGCCAGGGGCCGGTGCCGCGGGGGAGGCCGGCCCTCTCGCGGGCAGCGGGCGAGCCGTCCAGGAAGCCGGCGGAGGAGATGAAGTCGACGCGGGGGACGAACTTGCGCCGCTGCTGGTCGGTCAGGAGGATGGTGCGCCAGCAGAGGGCGGCGATGGAGTCGGCGCCGCCGGGCCCGCCGAAGCGGCGGTGCTCGCCTTCGTAGTCGCCGATGGCGGTGGAGTTGATGTTGCCGTACTGGTCCACCTGGAGGGTGTTGAGGATGCCGTAGTCCATGAGGCCGATCTGGGCGTGGAAGCCGATGGTGTTCATGGTGCCCCACTGGAGGGCGC
>JAUYDU010000227.1 GCA_030691665.1 Chloroflexota bacterium | reverse complement strand
GCGGGAGCCGTTGGGTTTGGCGATCTCCACCAGCGGCTCGGCGAAGCAGAGGCCCCAGCAGCCGACGACAGCCACGTCGGCGTCCAGGCCGCGGCGGGAGACCTCCTGGCGGATCGCCGCCAGCGTCTCGTCGGCTCCCAGGGCGCGGCTACAGGTAGCGATGCCGACGGCGATGCGGGGCCGCACAGGGTTCTCGACGGTCCGCCAGGCCTCCTCGGCCTTCTGGCGCAGCTCCTGGTAGGTAGGCACCGTTGCTAGCCTCGTAGGGACAGACCTTCAGGTCTGTCCGAGGGCGGGTCTAAAGACCCGCCCCTACGTTGGGGTCTCTCCTTTCGTCTTGAGTTCCCTGGCCAGCCTGATGGCCTCGCCCACGCTGAGGGGGCCGCGGTAGCGGCCGTCGAGGCGAAGCAGGGGGGCCAGGGTGCAGGTGCCGTCGCACTGGACGAGGCGGAGGCCAACGCCGTTGTCGGCGGTGCTCTGGCCTAGGCTGATGCCCAGAACGGCCTCCAGGGCGCGGCGGATGTTGTCCGAGCCCTTGAGGCGGCAGGCCGGCCCGCTGCACCAGCCGATGCTCACCTGGGGCGGCGGCTGGCTGCGAATCTCCGAATAGAAGCTGATGGCCCCGAAGACCTTGGCCGGGGTGGTGTCCAGCCTGGCCGCCAGAAGGGGGATGGCCGCGGGCGGGACGTACCCGTAGGCCGCCTGGATGCGATGGAGGGCAGCCAGGAGGCCGGCGCTATCGGGCTTGACGTCGGCCAGGAGCGACTCCAGGTCTGGCGGGGCGCTGGCGGTGTCCATCGATTCTGTCAGCGGATGCGCCAAACGGATAAACGGAACTGTCATTCTGAGCGAAGCGAAGAATCTGAGACCCCTTCGTTACACTCAGGGCAGGCTCTTCGCTGCGCTCAGGGTGACGGTATCTGGTTATCCGTTTCCCAATCCGTTGTCCAACTTGTAACTTCCTTCACTAATGGTAAACCGCCGTCCCCGCTCGTTCAAGGTCGGAGGCGGCCAGGGCCGCCACCTGCTCGCCCAGACGGATGCTATAGTTCTGGCCGCGGTCCTCGGGGTAGATCTGGGTCATGTTGGCCAGGTACAGCCCCTCGATGGGCGTGCGGGGCTCGGGGATGGCGTCCGAGTAGTGGGTGGCGATGATCGGCTGGGCGTAGGGGCCGCGGAACAGCCAGCGGTCGGCCACCCACTCCGGGGAGAAGGCAGGGTTGATGCGCCCCAGGTGGGGGAAGTAGAGGCGGCACAGCTCGTCGATCTCCATCTGAAGCAGGGGCGATGCCTCGTCCAGGTAGTTGGACAGGTAGGCCACGTGCAGCCCGCCGTAGTGGGAGCGGTCGATGAAGTTGGTGTGCTCGATGAGGGCCAGGAAGGGGATGGAGCGGTCGCTGATGTTCATCCAGTAGATGGGGGATAGGGATCGCTTCAGGGCCAGCACCAGGCACAGGGCCCACTGATACTGGACGCCGCGCAGCTTGGCAGCGTACGCCTCGGGGAGCGAGGGCGTCAGGCGGAGGAAGACCTGGTTGGGGACGGCGGCGATAATAGCGTCGCAGGGCACCTTTTGCCCTTTCGGCCCGCCCACCTCCAGAGCGACTGCCCGCCCGTTCTCCACCACCACGCGCTGCACCGGGCGACTCGTCTCCAGCGTGCCCCCCATCTGGCGGATGCGCTCGCCGAGGACATCCACCAGCAGGCCGAAGCTGCTCATCAGGTAGCCAAGCTGCTCCTTCTGCAATGGCCCGCCCTTACGGGAGGCGAAGCGCAGGTGAATCTTGCTCCAGAACCAGGCCATGCTGATGTCGTCGGCGCGCTGGCCGAACTTGCCCCGCAGAAGGGGGCCCCAGACGACATCGTAGTTGCGGCGGCCGGCGTACTTGATGATCCACTCC
The DNA here is from genome assembly GCA_030691665.1 of Chloroflexota bacterium. Lineage (GTDB taxonomy): Bacteria > Chloroflexota > Dehalococcoidia > SM23-28-2 > SM23-28-2 > JAUYDU01. The sequence goes on along the minus strand of JAUYDU010000227.1, from coordinate 1,390 downwards.
CTGGCGGTGATGCTCTCGTAGCGGCGCCACTCCTTCTGCCGCCTCAGGTAGAGGCCCACCAGGCCCAGGCGCAGGCGGTCGATGAGGGAGATGGGGGTGAAGCGGAGGAGATCGAGGGGGGTGACGAAGTCGTAGATGCGGCCGTCGTAGAAGATGCCCACCTTCGATTCGTGCCAGACCAGGCGGTCGGCCAGGCCCAGCTCCTGGATGAGGGCGGCGATGGTGGTGTCGGTGGAGAAGATGTGGTGGTAGAACTGCTCGATGCGCCCGCCCCCAATCTCGAAGGTGCCCACCAGGCCGCCCAGGGTGGGCCCAGCCTCGAGCAGGTGCACCTGGAAGCCCCGCTGGCAGAGGCGATAGGCGGCGGCCAGGCCAGCCACCCCCCCGCCGATGATGCCGACCCTTCGCTGCGCCTCAGGGCAGGCCTTCACTCGCTGCCCTCCCCTTCCAGGCCGACGGAGGTGGCCAGGCTGGGGCGGGCGCGGTGGCGCAGGGCCTCGCCCAGGGAGAGGTTGATCGCCCACAGGAAGATGAGGCCGGCGGCCACCACCGGCAGGAGCAGCAGGGCGTGCAGGGCGACGGCGTAGGCGCCGGCTGCCCCTCGACTCACCCCCACGAAGTCCAGCGTCTCCTTGGTCAGGAGTTCGAAGGGGCCGATGCCTCCGGAGGTGGAGGGCAGGGTTATGGCCAGGTTGGCCGCTGCCGCCACCATCAGGTAGATGGGGAAGGCCTCGCCCAGGTTGAAGGAGACCCCGACCATGAAGTACATGGTGGCCTCCAGGGCCCAGGCAACCACCGAGGTGACGAGCACGGCGGCGATGCGCCACGGGCTCTGCAAGGCGCCCAGCCCCACTATGAACGACCCGGCCCACTGGCTGCCCTTCTCCTGGGCGCGGGCCGGCAGGAAGCGGAGGAGTTTCTCCACCCAGCGCTGGGCTCGTTCCTGGGACGAGACGGCGACCAGGAACAGGGCGAAGACGAGTACGAAGGTGGCAGACATGGCGATGGCCAGGATGCCCAGCTCCTGGCTGAGGCCGACGAAGGCGCCCACCGCTACCAAGAAGACCACCAGCACCAACCCGTCGAACAGGCGCTCGACGGCGATGGTGCCCAGGGTGGCCATCATGCTCAGACGGTGCCTCTCGCTCATGATATAGGCCCGCACCAGCTCGCCGACCCGCGCCGGCAGGAGGTTGTTGGCCATATAGCCGATGATGACCACGGGATAGAGGGTGCGGGTAGGAAGATCGCCGATGGGGCGCAGCAGGTAGTGCCAGCGCAGGGAGCGGAACCAGGCGGAGACGAACCAAACGGCGATGGCGGGGGCGAACCACCAGTAGTTGGCCTCGCCCAGCTTGTCGGCCATGTCACCCAGGTTGGTTCGCCAGAA
>JAUYDU010000180.1 GCA_030691665.1 Chloroflexota bacterium | reverse complement strand
TGCTCCAACGTCATGTCCAAACCCCGGGCCACCGCCTCCATGGCGTACCGCACGGCCAGGGGCCCGCGGGCGGCGTTGCGCAGGGCGAGGGCCACCGCCTCGGCCATCAGCCCGTCGCGGGGCACCACCTGGCTTACCAGGCCGATGCGATGGGCCTCGCCGGCATCGATGGCCTCCGCCGTCATGATCATCTCCAGGGCCTTGCCCCGCCCGACGACGCGCGCCAGCCGCTGCGTGCCGCCGCCCATGGGTATCAGGCCCCAGGAGGTCTCGGGCAGGGCGAAGCGGGCCTCCGGGCGGGCCAGGCGCACGTCGCAGGCCAGGGCCAGCTCCAGGCCGGCGCTGATGGCGTCGCCGTTGACGGCGCAGATGACCGGCCGCGATAGCTGCCCCAGGCAGTCGAAGGCGTGGCCCAGTCCGCCAGAGGCGGACCGGCGTGGCAGGCCCTTCGACAATCTCAGGGCGAGCCCCTCCTCTGTCAGCAGGGAGAGGTCCCAGCCCAGAGAGAAGACAGGAGCTTCGCCGCCGCTGAGGATGGCCACCCGCACCTGGGGGTCGTCATTCAGCTCCTCGCAGGCCGCCGCCAGCTCTTGCAGGAGCTGCCCGTCGATGCGGTTCTCCTGCTGCGGCCGCTGCAAGCTCAGGTAGGCGACGCTGTCGCGCTTGGCGAGGCCGATGGTCTGATAGGACATGGCTATCTCTGGCGTCAGGTATCGTAGCAAGGGGGACAGGTGGTGTCAACGAAAGGAGTGGCTGGTTCACAATCGGTGGGTTGCTTCTCCACCCCCGCCTGAAGGCCATAAACTATTTGATTGCTCTCCGCGGGTTAAAACCCGCGGCTTCAGTCAAAGCTGCGGATTTCAATCCGCAGGGGAATTTGTTTTCTTGATGGCCATAAGGCGGGGGCATGTGTAGCGCTCTCGATGCCCCAGCCTTCTCCGCCATCCGCAGAGGCGGATGCGCCTCTGGCGCAAGGCTGGGGTCGTGAAAAACCTACCCACCAACGGTGTACCGATCAACGAAAGGGGTTAAGATTCATATTTGTTGGTGAACTGTGCTAGAATTGTCACTTGCGCAAGGAGCTAGCCATGCCTGAATCCGCTCTCTCCGGCATTCGCGTGATAGACCTGTCCCAGGGGATCGCTGGGCCCTACTGCACTAAGCTGCTGGCCGACTGCGGGGCGGAGGTGATCAAGGTGGAGCCCCCGGACGGCGGCGACGCCTCTCGCAGCCTCGGCCCCTTCCCAGACGACATTCCCCACCAGGAGAAGAGCGGCCTGTTCCTCCACCTGAACACCAACAAGAAGAGCGTGACGCTGGACGTGAGCAAGGCCAGCGGTCGCATCATCCTCAAGAAGCTGCTGGCCAGGGCCGACGTCCTGATAGAAAGCTACCCGCCCGGCCACCTGGCCGCCCTCGGCCTGGGCTACGATGACCTGAAGGGCGAATTCCCCAACCTGATCTATACCTCCATCACTCCCTTCGGTCAGACGGGGCCCTACCGCGACTACCAGGGCAACAGCATCGCCTGCATGGCCCTCTCCGGCCTGATGTACATCACCGGCGACCCCGACCGAGAGCCCCTGACCACCGGCGGCCACCCAGCCGACTACTTCGCCGCCATCAACGCCTGGGTGGCCATCCTGGCCGCGCTCGCCTATCGCGAGACGAATGGGGTAGGGCAGTACGTGGACGTATCGATGCTGGAGTCCCTGGGCTCCGCCGACGAATACAACACCGGTATGTACTCCTGCTACGGGGCCATCCGTCGCCGCTACTACTCCCGCCACCTCTTCGCCTATCCCATGGACATCTACCCCTGCCAGGACGGCCACGTGGTTGTGGTGACCACTGTCCAGAGCTTCCCCACCAGCATGGCCGTCCTGGTGGAGCAGCCGGAGCTGGAATCCAACCGCTTGTTCAACAATCCGTGGCTGCGCTTCATCCAGTGGCGCGAGTTCGACGCCCTCATCCTCCCCTGGCTCCAGAGCCACGGATGCGAGGAGGTGCTGACGCGGGCCCAGGAGCTGCGCATCCCCTTCGCCGCCGTCCTCACGCCGGAGACGCTGGTTCACAACTCCCATCTGAGGGAGCGCGGCTTCTTTGAAGAGATCGTGCATCCCGAGGCGGGCAAGCTGACGCACAGCGGAGCGCCCTTCAGGATGTCCGAAACGCCCCTGCAAACCGGGCCCGCCCCTCTCCTGGGCCAGCACAACCGGGAGGTGCTGACCGGCGAGCTGGGCTACGAGACCCAGGACCTGGTGATCCTGCGCGAGCGAGGGGTGATTTGAAAAAGCAGAGAAGCACAGAACCATGAACCAAGAACCCAGAACCTAGCCTCCCCCTCGCCGCCGTCCGCGTCCCAGTGGGCCTTGTAGCTGCAGGGCTTCAGCCCTGCCTGAGCAGCCCAGCCTGGAGCAGGCCTGAAGGCCTGCAGCTACGCGCGGCTAGGCCGCAGCCAGCGGGCGACCTGAAGGTCGCCCCTACACGGGTTGGGCGGTGGCCGCTCCAACTTCCAACCTCCTACCTCCTGCCTCGAGCCGGAGGCCCCCATGCCTGATCGCCTGCCCCTCGACGGCGTCCGCGTGCTGGACCGTTATCATGTCATTCTGAGGAGCGGAGGCCGTCGCCAGGCGGCCGCAGCGACGAAGAATCTCGGCCGGCGGCTGTGGCAATCGCCGCCCCTCCCGCAGATTCTTCGCTGCGCTCAGAATGACGGATCCGACAGGAGGACCCATGCCTGATCGCCTGCCCCTCGACGGCGTCCGCGTGCTGGACCTGTCCCACGTCTACGCCGGGCCCACCTGCTCCCGTATCCTGTGCGACCTGGGGGCGGAGGTCATCAAGGTGGAGGGCATTCGCCGCATCGACGCCGTGCGCGGCCTGTTCATCGCCGACAACGACACCCGGGACGACTACTGGAATCGGGGCCTCTACTTCGTCTGCCGCAACGCCGGCAAGCGCTCCCTCACCCTCGATTTCACCTCCGCCTGGGGCGGATCAGCCTCTGGCCGAAACGGCGAGGGCGTCGAGCTGTTCAAGCGCCTCGTCCCCTTCGCCGATGTTGTGGTGGAGAGCTTCACGCCGCGGGTGATGAAGAACCTGGGCCTGGACTACGATGCGCTGCACCAGCTCAGGCCCGAT
>JAUYDU010000160.1 GCA_030691665.1 Chloroflexota bacterium | reverse complement strand
CCGTCTGGAGTCCGCCTCACGGCGCATTCATCTCTTTCATCACAGCCTCCTTGTTTATCCGGCCCGGTGCCTGTGGCGTGGGGGGTATCGGGACGGGAGCAGTCTTCCTTCATTTCAGCCTCCTTTGATGCCTGGCCGGACGCTTTGTGGGCGAGCGTCTGGGCCGGGTGCAATCCTTGATAGTTGTCGGAAGTAAACTGGGAGGTAAATCACAATGAAACGGCTGTCGAGCGTCTTCACCAGCGCCCTCCCCATCGTGGTAGTCCTGGCTCTCTTCCTTGCCGTCGCCTGCGGGCCAGCCGCCACGCCAACGCCTATGGCTGTGCCCACGTGGACCCCGGAACCTACGTGGACGCCGGTGCCGACCCCAACACCTACGCCCGTGCCGCCGGCCACACCAACGCCGACGGAGACTCCGAGACCGACCCCGACGCCAACATTGAAGCCTGGTGAAACGCCGCTGCCGACGCCTACACCGACGGCCACGCCTGTTGCCATACCTACCCCGACGCCGACACCTACCGCCACGCCCAGGCCGACGCCCACTGCGACCCCTACGCCTGTGCCTGTTCGGCCCACAGGCACGGTCACTATCGCGGTGACTACCGTCTTCTCAAAAAGCGGAATCCCGAGCGACTGTCCGGCCTGTGCGTTGCTTTCCAACACAAGCGTGCAGGACACCGTACTGCTAAGCAAACGGGCCGAGGACGGTGGTTTAGCTATCGTTCCTAACCTGGCCGAGTCGTGGGAGGTCTCCAAAGACCTCAGCTACACTGACTTCAAGCTGCGAAAAGGGACCCAGTTTCACAAAGGGCTGGGCGAGCTGACGGCAGAGGACATAGCTTTCACCTTTAATGGGGCAAATCCGAACGTGACTCCTGGGGCCCAGCACGACACTGGAGGCGACCTCATGCCCGTCCTGAAACGGGTGGATGTGATAGACAAGTACACGGTGCGGTTCAACTGGGTCGCCTACGCCGCGCACTACCACCTCCAGTGGACATCCGACTTCTTCGAGGGGATCGGGATCTTCTCCAAGCGGGCCTGGGATGAAAAGGGTGAGCAGTGGATGCGGGAGAACCCCATCGGAACGGGCCCCTTCGAGCTGGAGGAATGGACCCAGCACAAGGGTGTCTTCACGAAAGCCATCCCCAATCACTGGCGACAGACCCCCTTCGTGGGGAAGGTGAGGTACCTGGAGATACCGGAGGCATCCATGCGGCGGGCCATACTGGAGGCGGGCGAAGCTCAGATATCCATGGTCGACCTGAAGGACTGGCCTGCCCTCCTGAAAGCTGGCTTCAAGAAGGCCCCAGAGGAAGGTGGTACCGAGGATTTTGGCTTGGTTCCGGGCGGGAACTACTGGGAGACGAAGCATCCGACGACGGGCGAGGCATTGCGGCGGACCATCGACACGAGCATACCGTGGGTAGGCGACCCCAACGACCCCGCCTCCATGGAGCGGGCCAAGAAGGTGCGCTGGGCGCTCGCCCTCACCATTGACCGGGAGGCCATCAACCAGAGCATGCTCCAGGGCCTGGGTCGAGTCTCTATGCTCGGCAGCATTGGCGATACAGACCCCATATTCAAGGCCAACAAAGACAGGTGGAACGTCCCGTACGACCCCACAAAGGCGAGGCAGCTCTTGAAAGAGGCAGGCTACCCCACGGGATTCACGGCGGGCTTCTACGCGCAGGTCGGCATCCAGGCGGAGATAGCGGACGCCATCGCGGCCATCTGGCTCACTGAGCTGAATGTGAAGATGACTATGGACCGGCAGCCGTACGCCAGCTGGCGGCCCAAGCGCATCAACCGCACCGTCAACCAGATCAGCTTTCACAGCATGTGGTCAGCCTTCCCTGCCACTTGGCCTGGCGAGTGGCTGATAAGCGCTGTCAGCGCTCCGACAGGGTTCAACTCGGGCATGGAGCTTCCCAAGGCGACCGAAACCCTGAAGGCGAAGCAGGCGACCATCGACCCCAAGGAGCTGGAGCGCCTCACCGTTGCGTTCCAGAACTATATCTACGAGTGGATGCTGTACCCCGGCGTGGTGGAGTTACCGACGGCGGCCCTGTACAACCCCAAGGCCATCCTCGAATGGAAGATGCGGCCTGCAAGTGGTGGTGCTCTGCTTCTCGTCAAGACGCCGGAGACGATCCGGCTCGCGCCGTGATGCTGTTTCTGACGGGTGAACTGGTCCGGCGCCGGGTACAGGCCCGGCGCCGGACGGCGTCCCTGAGGTTGGAGGCGACTTGCAGCGGTTCATAGTGCGGAGGTTCTTCACGTCGCTGCTGGTCCTCGTCGGGGCTACCATGATCATCTTCGGCCTCTCTAGGATGGTGGGAGACCCTAGGATACTAATGCTGCCGGAAGCCGGCTATGGTATGAGCCAGCAGGCATGGGAGGAGGCGGCCAGGCGACTGCACTTGGACAAGCCGGTGCCAGTCCAGTACGGGTACTGGATATGGGACCTGATGCGCGGGGACCTGGGGATGGACCTGGCCGACAGAACTCGCATCGGGCCGAAGCTAGCGCAGAAGTTGGGGCCGACCCTGAGGCTCACATTGAGCGCCTGGGCGCTAGCCATCCTGATAGGTGTACCATTGGGCGTGCTCTCTGCGGTTAAGCGGAACGGCGTCTGGGACTACATCGGACGGACCTTCGCCATCCTCGGCCAGAGCCTACCCGCCTTCTGGGTCGCTATCCTGGGCGTACTCGTCTTCGCCGTGTGGCTGGGGTGGCTGCCTACGGGCACGATGGGTGAGGGGGTCTCCGTTCGCAACTACATCATGCCCACTTTCATCCTGGCCTGGATGCCCATGGCAGGGTATGTGCGCCTCACCCGCTCCGCCATGCTGGAGATCCTGGACTCCGAGTACATCAAGATGGCGCGGGCAAAGGGCGTGAATGAGTTCCTGGTGATATGGAAACACGGCTTCAGGAACGCCATACTCGCTCCCCTCACCTTGGCTGCCCTCATGCTGGCGGGGCTCATCAGCGGCTCCGTCGCCGTGGAGACCGTTTTCGCGTGGCCAGGGATAGCCAGGTACTCAGTAGAAGCGGTCTGGAACAACAACATCCCGGTGCTTTCTGTAGTCGTGCTTATATTCACGCTGGCATTCGTCCTGGCGAACTTCTTGGTGGACATCCTGTACGCCTACGTGGATCCACGGATCAGGCTTCGATGAGGGTGGCATGGCGCAAGCGGCAGAGGTAAGCTTTCGGCTAAGGAGGCCAGGCCCCCTGACCATGACCGTGGCCTTCCTGGGCAAGTGGCCGGTTCTCCCGGGGGTGATTCTGGCAGGCATGGCCTTCATGGCCATCTTCGCCCCCTTCATCGCGCCTCACCCGCCCCTCAAGGCCAACCTGAAGGAGCGGAACGTACCTCCAGTCTGGTACGACCAGGGGAGCTGGAACCATGTTCTGGGGGCCGACGTTATCGGGCGTGACGTGCTCAGTCGGCTCATCCACGGCACCCGGGTATCCCTCATGGTTGTGGCCGTCTCTATGGTCAGCGGTACACTTGTCGGAACCACGCTGGGGCTCCTTTCGGGCTACTTCGGAGGGCTGACGGACGAGGTAATCACCCGGATCGTGGACATGTGGATGGGGATCCCCTTCATCCTTCTGGCAATGGTGATAGCGGTGGTGGTAGGCGCGAGCCTGAAGACGATGATGATCCTGCTGGCGCTGGCCGCCTGGACACCCTTCGTGCGGCAGGTACGCGCCCAGGTCTTGAGCCTGAAGACCCGGGACTATGTCTCCCTTGCCAGAGTGGCTGGTGCCTCCGACCTGCGCATTCTCCTGCGGCATATCCTTCCTGAGGTCATGGGTCTCATCATGGTCATAGCGAGTCTGCACGTGGGCGGGCTCATCCTGACGGAGGCCTTCTTGAGCTTTTTGGGCGCGGGTATCCCACCTCCCACCCCTACCTGGGGCGTTATGATAGCCGAGGGGCGGGAGTACCTGAGAGACGCCTGGTGGATATCCTTCTTCCCCGGGGTAGCCATATGCCTGACCGTGACCTCGCTGAACTTCCTCGGAGACTGGGTGCGAGATTACCTCGACCCCAGGCTGAGGCAGCTTTAGGCCGATAGGGACGTGGAGGACCTCACGGAGGCCCATCGGACCCTCGCACCGGGACGGTTGTTGTGAGAAGGGAGAAGTCCACGAACACATCGGGCCCTAGTTTCAGCGTTCGAGCGCTGGACGACGGCATCATCGCGGTCGAATGTCCCAATGGATACTCCCGCTCCAGGCCCTCGTTCCTGGTCCCTGACCCGCCTGGGGCTGTTGCCGAAGCCCGGGAGGTTACGCCGGGCAGGCGGGCGCTCCAGACCCGCGCCCTGCGCGTCGAGGTGTCGGGCTCGCCGCCCAGGGTCCGCATCTACCGCGTGTCGCCGGGCGGCGAGGACCCCGAGTGCGAGCTGCGCGATCCGAACCCTGACGGTGCAACGGTCGTAGTCGACAGGGGGTACGCCCTGTACGGCGTTGGCGCCAGCAACGGGGACACGGGCATCGACAGGCGGGGCAAGGCGTACCGCGTCCACCACCGCGAGACGGGCCAGGGGTACAACTTCATGCCGTGGGTCCTCTCGGCGCGCGGCTTCGGCCTCTTCTTCGATAGCTCTTTCCCGATGACGATAGACCTTCGCGACCGCTTCGCCGTCCTGGGCAGGAACATCCGCACCATCTACTTCATCGACGGCCCGGCGCCGTCGCAGGCGCTTGCGAAGCTCGTTCGGCTGACGGGCCTGCCTCCCATGCACCCCGCGTGGGCGCTGGGGTACGAGCAATCGTCGCGCACGTGGATGGGACCGGGAGAGCTGGACTTCGTGACGACGTTCTTCCGGGTGAAGAGTATTCCGTGTGACGGCCTGGACCTGCTGAGCACGTACGGCGGCGAAGGAGGCGTCGGGCGCCACGGCCGGGGGTTCCACGCCGGGTACCCTGACCTGTACCAGGGCTGGAACACGCGGGGCACGTACCGCACGTACAACCCGC
>JAUYDU010000445.1 GCA_030691665.1 Chloroflexota bacterium | reverse complement strand
GTTGCGACCCTCCCCCTGTGTCACCCTTGCTACACTTGACGTTAGGCACAGTCGGCGCTATAATCTTGGCAGCCGAGCGAAGGGGCGACCATGATTATACCGCTGACCGTCGGTTCCAAACAGGCCATAGGCTACCTCCGCGTGAGTGGGCCTGGACAGGTGGGGGAGCGCCACAGCTCCCTGGACACACAGCAGGAGCGCTTTCTGTTCCACTGTAAGCGCCAGGGGTACAGGCCTGGGCGGACGTTCTGCGACGTCATGTCGGGACGGCGGGATGATAGGCGAGAGTACCAGGCCATGCTTTCCTACGTGCGGGCTAACAAGCCGGACGTGATAGTAGTCCAGTGGCTTGACCGTTTCGGGCGCAATCCGCGGGAGATACTGCGGCGCTACTGGGAGCTTGAAGAGGCGGGCGTCACGGTGGAGGCCACGGACGAAGACCTGAAGGAAGAGATGCTCCTGCTCGTGCGGGCTGGCATGGCGGGGGCTGTGAGCCGCAGGATTTCAGCAAGGGTACGGGCGAATATGGCAAAGGCAGTGACCAAGGGCGTGCACGTCGGGACGGACCCCTACGGGCTGCACCAGGTCAGGAGCTTCGGGACGGAGGGAGGCAGGTCCGTGGTCCGCCGAGCGTGGGAGATAGTCCCTGCTGAGGCCGAGGTCATACGCCACATCTGGCGGATGTTGGTCCAGGAGAACAAGGGGTATCTGGCCGTTGCGGACGCGCTGAACGCGATGGGCTACCGTACCAGGCGGGGGAAGATATGGCGCGCCGGCAACGTGTCCTGGGTTATCAGGAGCGAGTCCCTGAACGGACGGATGGTCTATGGCAAGGAGGGCGGCCAGGAGCTTGTCTCGCTGGACGACTTCTTTCCCGAGATACTGACCGACGCCGAGTGGAAACAGCTACAGGAGCGGTTGGCCATTCGGCGCGAGATGCCACGCGGCAAGAGACACGTGTCCGAGTACCTCTTGAGCGGTGTTCTCAGGTGCGGCCACTGTGGGGGGCCGATGAAGGGGAAGACCAGCTCCTATCGCCTGAAGTCGGGAGAGATGAGGCCCTATCGCACTTACGTGTGCCTGAGAAACTCCGTGGCAAAGGCCGCCTGTCCAGTGCACAACTACCACCGGGTCAAGCCCCTGGAGGACGTGGTGCTCTCCTTCCTGAGCCAGTATTCGGACCCGAAGCGAGTTCAGGAGCTACTGGCAAAGGACGCGAAGCCCGACACGGCGGGCCTGGACGCCCAGCTTGCCGGCGCCGAGAAGCGGCTGGCCGCCCTGGACAGGGACTTCCTTCAGAACCTGGACCTGCTCAAGCGGGGCCTCTTGAATGACACCGAGTTTGACAAGGCGAACCAGGCGCGCAGGCAGGAGCGCCAGACGCTGGAGGCCCGTCACGCAGAGTTGAAGGCCCGCATAGAGGCAGCAAAGCGTCGGATGGCCCAGGCCGAGGCCGTGCCTGGCAAGCTGGCGTCATTCCTTGAAGCCATGCGCTCCATGGACGTGCGGCAGGCCAAGGCGATGCTGCAAACGATAGTCAAGGAGGTCCACGTCTATCGGGATGGTAAGCTAGAGGTGGAGTTCAGGGTGTAGCGATGTCCAACGGTCCATCAGCCCCGCGCGTCCTCTGGCTGGCAGAGGAGGGCCCCCTGCCTGGGAAAGAGGCGCGTGCTCTCATAGCGATGGCTGCTCTCCTGCAGCACAAGGAGCCTGGGCAAGACTTCATGGAGAACGTCTATCCCGTTTTCCTGGCGTCACCCATCGCCGTGGCGCTGTCCGAAAGCCTCCATCAGATCCGCCAGCATGGGCCAGGGGCCGACATACAGCAAGCGTCCGTGCTCTTCCAGGCGCCGCTGGGCCTTCCGGAGGGTGGAGAGGGAAGTGGGGAATTCCGGAAGCAGGCGAACGCTTTCGTAGCCAGGTGGGTTGGACCATCGGAGCCTGGACGACGGGCGATAGGGTCCCTCTGCGCATTGATTGCACACCGGGAGCTGTCAACTGAGCTTCAGTCTGTATTGCAGCAGGACCAGGTCGTCCGAGCGCTCCTCTTGGGGGCTCGAGAAGCCAAGCCGACCACGCAGGCCGGTCGACATCGTGTACATTCCCTGTGGCAGGCCCTTTCGCAGCCTGAGTACGAGCGCAGCTCAGCCGACGCGCTGCAGTCCAATGCCCAGACGTGGGCCACCGTGGTGGTCAAGTACCACAACTTGCCAGCGGCGGCGCTGAGGGGAGAGTTCAAGTCCTGGCAACAGGCCACCCTGAGCCGGGCGCTACGGCCTTTCGACGTTGCCCTTGGGCTCCCCAGGAAACGAGAGCGGCGCCCCAGAGACCGGCAGGTCTGACCCTCGGACCGTCCAAGGCGCCAGCCAACCAGGGCAGGGAAGGACAACCCTTTGCGTCCCAAGGATGTCCCGACCCTGTCATAATTCCGCTTCACTTCCGGCGACGCGGTCTCTAGGCTGGAGGCATGGTCTGCTTCACTGCTTGTGCGATTGGCGTCGGCTTGATTGCCGCAGGAGCTGGGCGTTGTTGCCTGGTCGCTCCCTGGTGGGCTGCACGCCGCCTGGGATGCCGGGGCCGCCCGCGTGGACGAGCCGTCCGCCCACTGCGGCGCCGTCGCCCAGCCTGTGGCTCTGTGAAGCATTGCGTTCCGGCGACGCTGGGCTGGGGTGGCGAACATGCGCGTTGAATACCTGGTCGTAGTGCGCGGTTCTCTCCCATCAGACCTCCGTGAGCGCATCTGCCGTGCGCATTCCGAGGCCCTGGCTGCCCATCGCTCCATGCGTGGCGCCCAAGCCGGCGGCGATGGGGCGCAGACAGAAGCGCAGAATATCACCCCCAAGGCATCCGCGCCCGCCGACATGCTGCCCGTGGTCGTAGCCGACGCTACCCGCGAGCCGCCAGACCAGTCTCCACCGTGAAGCTTGCGCGAAGGGCTGAAAGACGTGTCGGCGAATGCGGCGCAGGCACCGGCCTACTTGGAGGCTGCCGAAGTCGCCGCCCTTGAGCGCGCCGCCACCAACATGCGGGACCATCTGCTTGTTCGCCTTCTCTTTCACCTGGGCTGCCGTGCCTCTGAGGCGCTGTCTCTTGAGGTGAAGGACCTGGACTTTGACCAAGGCAGCGTCACCATCCTGCACCTCAAGGAGCGGCTTCGCCTCGCCTGTCCGAAGTGTAATGCGCGCCTGGGCCCAGAGGTCATAGAGCGGCGCACCACCTCGTCCCTGAAGAGCGTCAATCACTCGCCGGACGACGGAGACCATGAGGACAAGAGGGACAGGAGCATCCTCTGTGAGGGCAACAATCGCGGCGCTCAGCCGGCACACGAACTGCGACGGTGGGCAAGCCACGGCTGCGGCCCCGTCAGCCTTCATGGACCGCTTCGAGCGAGAGGTGGATCCGTCGGGGACTCTGTCGCTTGCTGAGACGTCACGGCGGGCGGCTCTGGCCCGGCCGGTGTACTTCACCAAGCTCGCCTACCAGTCAGCCAAGGCCAGGGCCCGGCGGGTTCGCTGACAGAGGTACGATGGATCGCGCCCACGATGACCGTCCTGTATGGTTCGCCCTATGTGTTCCATGGCATGAACGTGGCATGGCTTTGCTCTTCTACTACCGCCGCCATCAAAGTCGGTTCTAGCCAGGATGTGTTGTGTCCAGTGCGCGGGCCTCACGCTGTCTGCTTTGGCGGTGTAGAATGGGCGCCAGACCCTGCAAGGAGTGGCCTTGAAGGCGTATTGCTTCAAGTGCAAGGCTTTCCAGGAGATGGATTTCCCCGTACGCGTCATCATGAAGAACGGAAGGGTTGGGACAAGGGGAGCCTGCCCAGTGAGTGGCACGAAGATGTTCTGCATCAGCAAGGGTTCGGCTGTGGAGGACAAGAGGACTTGAGTTTCACCGCGCGGCAACTGGAGGAGATGGCCGGGTGGTGCTCTGGCTGCGCCGAGCTAGCGACAATCAGAGCGAGCGCCTGGCGGATGTTCTTTGGAGAAGACGACCCTCGGCCTGTTCACTACTGGCCTGGAGTCGGCGATGTGGTCGGAAGACAGCGTCGGTTCATTGGTTGGTTCATGCTTGCTTTCACGCTGCCCGACGGACGACATCCCGCCCAGCTTGCGGTGGAGAGGCTGTACGATGGATCAGAGCGGTTGGAGGCCCTCAAGGCGGTCGATGGAGCACGATATGTGTTGGCCATCGTGACGAGTGTGATCCCCGGCCATGGTCTCTTCTTGGAGATCGAACGCGAGAGCCTGGAAGTCAGAAGCAAACCGCTGAGCCACGTGTTCGAGCGTGGGAAGACGCTGATCTCGCACCTGGTACCGGTTCGTCTAGGCCAGTGGATACCAGGGCCTGGATGGCTGGAGTGGCCGACCATCATGGGCCCGAACATGAGAAAAGAGCTGATGAGGTTCCAGCCGGACCCAATCTCGGTGGAGCGCCTCCTGCAAACACGGTCAGATCGCCCCGAAGGGATGAAAAGGCCGGAGCACCCGAGGGATGCGACCCTTGAGCAGGCGGTTGCCAGGATGACTGAAGCTGCTCTGGCCGAAGGCAGGTCTGGCCTGGTGATGTCGCCAGAGGAGTGGAAACTGCTGGTGGTGAAGCACCTGGACAACCCAGACATGACTGCGTTCAGCAGGGAACTGACTGGGAAGATCGGTGAGGTCAAGGACATGGACGAACTCAACAGGTGGCTGGCCCTGGCGACGAATATCTGGAATACCACGCCTCAGCCGGACAGGGGAGGGCGCACAGCATACGAGATGGCAAAGGAGGAAATGGAGAAGCGACGGCAAGGATGATGGCAGTCGCTGCTTACGCAGACCCCGTTTGCCACGCACCAGCAACCCAGAGCCGAGGGCGTGTCACAACTTGACTTCTTGTGCAGTGATCGATTCCGCTTGAGCGCGACGCCTGTCGAAGGATTCCCGGGTCACGACCACACGAAATCAAAGCACACAAGGTGCAAGTCCTCGCGCGTGAGGGGGTGTTCTGCACCTTGGGGTTGAGACTGAGTGGCAGGACTGGCCATGCGGCGGACAGCGTCCAGGAAGGTGGCCAAGTCCTGGTCTTTGACGAATTGGTCGTGTGATTTTCGCAAGTCTCTGAGCGCCGTGTGCGTCATCGGAGACTGCAAGCGCTGGAGCGCCTCCCTGACCTCCCTACGGGGGACCGCAGGACTGCTCAGATACCGCTGAAGCAGCGTGATGACCGTCTGCTGAAGCGGGTCTAGGACTTTGGGGGCCGCCTCGACGGCCTGCTGCTCCTGGACGGAACGCAGTATGTCTTCGATGACCTTCTCCTGTATGGCGAACACATCGGCGTCACCGACTACCCTTGGGGTATCGGGAGCGCAGGCAATCAAGTTGGCTACGAGGAACCGGTTGTCAATCACCCTGCCCCGCTGGATGTCGTAGTAGCGCCAGAAGTGCCGGCGCCTGCCATCACGGCTCCCTGGTGCCGTGAAGTAGAAGAACAACCCGCGCTCACCCGTCCTAGCCAGGCCCGAGTGTATGCCGTCCGGCAACTCTTCCAGCATCTTCTGGGCCCCTGTCTCCAGCAGATTGCGGAGTTGCTGCAGAAGGAACTCGTTGCTTGCCAGTTCGGTGAACTGCTCCTGCTCCTCGATGACCCGCCCGTCCTGCTCCATGATTCGACGCAACGTATTGAAGTTCCTCGGATGCACGATCTCCCCCAACACCGACACGTCGAGGAACCCGGTCTTGTCAATGTCGCTTATCTTGCGACTGAGGCTCTCCACCAGCCGCAGAAGGCGCTCCAGCCCTGCGTCCGGAAACATGTTGTATATCCACAGGACTGGAAACTCGGACCCGATACGGTCTATCCGACCGGCCCGCTGCACCATCCGCGTGGGATTCCAGTGCAGGTCGTAGTTGACTAGCAGCCCACAGTCTTGGAGGTTCTGGCCCTCCGACAGGACATCCGTGGAAATGAGGACATCGACTTCCAGGTTCGACCCCACCAGGGCGGGGCGGTTGTTGGACCGAGGCGCGAACGCTTCTATCAGCCTGACGCGCTCCCTCGGCGACGCCCCACTGTCCATTCGCCGGATGCTCGGGTTGCCGGCCTTCTGAAGGAACTCCTTGCCCTCGTCGCCCGTCAACTCCCGGTACAGGTAGCGGGCCGTATCTTTGTAGTAGGTGAAGACGATGACTTTCTGCCCCTTCAGGTCCTTGGCCAAGAGGTCTTTGAGGACCTGGAGCTTCGCATCCTTGTCTGGCTTGATGTCCCGGATCAGGTGCCACACATCGGTTAGCGCGTCCACATCGTTTTGCAGGGCCTCGTGTAGCCGCCTCAAATCGAACTGAGCGGTGTCGAGCTGCGGCAGCCCCGCCAGTACCTCTCTAGCCTCCTCTGTAGCGTCGAGTTCTTCCGCTTTGCTGGCAGGAGTGCCGTCGTCCTCCTCGTCTTCTCTCGTCAGGTATCGCATCGCCTGTTGGAACCGCGTGCTGTCCAAGAGCTTCCCGTCTAGAAGGTAGGTTTCGAACGTCTTGGTGAACTCCAAGGCCCGGCGTAGGCTGATGCGGAACGCCTCGATGCTCGACTCGAACCGCTTCAGGTACCTTGCTCTGAAGATGCCTGCCAGGGCCTCCTGACGGCCCTGCTCGAACTCGTCCCGCTTGACCCCTGCTTTCTTGTAGGTCTCGAGCTGGTATGGGGCCAGGTGGAGTCCCTCGATGGCGTCCACCACACGATCGTATATGCCCGCGTACGTCGCTTCCAGGTTGTAACGCAGAGTCTTGAGCTTGCGCTCGGGCCACTTGATCGTCGCCCCTCGAATCATCGCGCTCGGGTACGCCTTCCGAATGAAGGCCCGGGTCCTTCTGATGACCACTTCCTCCAAAAGGTTGAAGAGCGTCACGCCGCTCGACTGACCATCCCCGCTGCGCCTGGCAAGCAGGAAGTAGCGGTAGAGGTCCCCGATGCCAGCGCCGGCGAAGTAGCTCCTATCGCCACCCGTGAAGAGCGAGATCTGGTTGTACAGGTCGAAGATGTCGTTGTTGACGGGTGTGGCAGTCATCAGGATGAGCTTCTTCTTGCTCCCACCTCTGCCTCTCCCGCCGTGAGCACTGATTATGCGCTCCAGGCTCTCGTAGCGCTGAATGTTGCGGTTGCGGAAGTTGTGGGACTCATCCACGAGGATGATGTCCGCGTCAGCGTATTCAACAGGATCGAAGCCTTCCTGGCCCAGCTCTTCCTGTGAAAGAATGGTGGCCGAGATGGTGGCCGAGTGGAGTTCGTCGGTCCACATCTTGCGCAGCGAGGCCGGGCAAACCACTAGGGCCTTCTGGCGCTGATGGTACGCGTAGTCTTCCAGCAGCTTCTTGCCAATCCAGGTCTTGCCCAGCCCCACCGAGTCTCCGATGAGTACGCCGTCGTAGCTGGCCAGAATCTTCCTGGCCTTCTTCACGGCGTCTTCCTGGAACTCCGCCAGTTCGACCGCCGACCGGGTGGAGATCGGCGGCATTGAGGTCAGGTCGTCCTTGAAGTACTCGAAGAGGGCCTTCATATAGACCTGGTAGGGCGTGTACTCCTTCTGGCCGAACTTGGAGGCATCCAGCAGGTCAATGAGTTCTTGCTTGAAGTCGCTGGAGTCTGCCCACTGGCGCGCGAACCAGCGGTCCAGCTCCCCAATGGCCCGTGCGCCGACAGCGCCCATCAGTTGCCGCCTGGCTTCCAGCCCCAAAGCCTCGTCCAACTCGTGGGGCCTGTCCCTGGACCCACTGAGATCGAGTTCATCCTCTGAGAGGACGGTCTTGTGCGAGAGATTCAGCTCCCTGTTGGTGGTGAGGCCCGGCTCCGTGAAGTTGCTGGAGCCAACGATGGCGACCAACGGCTGGAAGCGGTCAGCGGCGCCGGCGGGCAGGTCGCCGTAGAAGAGGTAGCACTTGGCGTGCAGGAACCCCTTCTGGTAGGCGCGGACGGCCACCAGGTCTCGACGGAGGAAAGCTATGAGGTCCTCGACGGCGCGCAGGGTCTCCTCCTCGAAGGGGGCGGCACCCAGTTCGGCGGCCAGTTGCTGCGCGGCGCGCGGCCTGAGGCCGATTGACGAGCCTTCTTCCGGCTCGTCACCCAGCAATAGGCGGTAACTCCCCAGCTTCTCCAGGCCATGTTGCAGAAGGCGGAAGCCCTGGACGTTGAAGTAGGCCGTAGCTATGTCCAGCGACTTCCCGGCGTGCTCCGATAGGATCGCGTTCAGCACGTCCGCCATATGGTGTTGCTGGTTGTCTATGACGTACGGGATGCGCATACTGGCCCACCCTCAAGCATGGCTACTAGGAGATGTCCACAAAATACTCACGCCCCTTCGAACCGGCTATTGTCCGAGATAACCGCCCCTCTGCTCTGGCTGCGGCTCGCATTTGCTCAGCCACTGGCGAACCTGCCGGCACAAGGTCGACCACAAACGTGTCAGACTGAGGCGTTCGCTGGAAGCGGATGAAATCACGTCGCGTAGCCGCCGCAGCCAGCCCAATCCGGCGTGCTAATTCCGTATTGAATTCCACACGGTAACCAGTGTTAGCTGTACGGAAACGGTATTCGTTTCCCCTGTAGGATACCCCGGTCCTACGATCAATGAGAACCAGTTGTCGACGAGTATTGATCCCGCTGTTTGTGCCCTGCAAGAAGTACGGAGCCATGTGCTGGCAAATCTCCATCTGATTGCCGCTTCCGCCTCTAACCGCGGCCTCGATCCACGCGAAGTCCGAGGAATCGGTTGGACCCGCAACGATCGGTACGGTAGCCCCGACCACCCTGCTGAGGGTGCGTCGGCGACCACGGGCCGGGCGAAAACTCCGGCGATACTCGCTGACTACCTGGTGGTCGAGGGTTTGGACGCAGGTGTCAACCTGAAGACCATCGCGAAACGAACGGAAGATTTGGTCCAACTCTCGCGCCTGCGAGGCCTTAGCAACAAGAATTGTCCCGGCCTCAACATTTGAGGTCAACCCTGCTCCCGTGATGTTGGCTGAACCCACGTACATTACCACGCGCAAGGGACGCCGATTCTTGAAAAAATAAACCTTACAGTGAAGTGAATGACCGGCGGTCGTCTGGTTCCAGGCCAATGGCTCATTGGTGCGAGGATCCCCAATTATCGATGTGAGCGCTCGCGGAGTGGTCACCGAGCCATCCAAGCCGACTAGCCAGTTGATCCTCTCCGCCTTGGCAGCGTCTGCAATTCTCAGCATGACGCTTACGCCATCGTCAGAGACGAATGGAGAGATGACCGACACTTGTGGATAGGGAAACTGCCGAACCACGTCTAGCAACACGGTGTGAGTTACGTGCCCTTGAAGCCCTGCACCCTGAAACACCAACAAGGGCAGCGTCAACGAGCACCCCCCATTTCCTCGGCAAACCAGCCATGGATCGCCGCACGTTCCTCATCGGTGAATCCACAAGTCCGCGCAATTTCCTCGTCAGTGTCGCAGCCTTCGTACTCCAGACTGGGGTCCAAGAATACCCTGAGTCTGGCGACTAATCCCGGAGTGGCGTGGATCGCCCCCCCGCCTAGCGCTTCCCCTACCACACAGTTCCCGAAGAAGAAACTCGTGACTTCCGCGTTCAGCTGCCGCTGAAGATTCTTCAGTGACGGACGGTTTTCGGCTGCTGGGTCAGGGAGGGCCGGTAGCTGATAACGGGGCGATATGCACACCAGAGATTGGTCTGCGAAGAAGCCGCTGTCATCGTACGTAGCCCGTATGATCTTTCTTGATAGAAGAGAGGGCAGCAGTAGTTTCGGGTTTAGGAAGAGCTCCGGGCTACGGGCACTGTAGATCTCGTCTGGCTGGTAGTCGAGCCACCTACCGCCCCATAGAATCCCGGTTTCAGTGAGTTCACGCGACTCAAGGTAAGGAACAGGGTTCTTGCACTCGTCCTTTGGTCTAATGAACTTATCTTTGGCGAAACCACCGCGTTCCTTCGACGAGGCTCTCAATCCAAAAGTCGGCGTGTAAACGCTAGAGAGCGAGACCGAATGGGAGACAATCTTTTCGAGGATCGAAAGATAATCGATATTGACGTCTATTCTGATCTGACCTTCAAATAGTCTCCGGACTTCAACCGAGGGTATGATTCTGGGTCGTCGGCCACCCCGGATCTCAATGCTGGCTGTGGAGGTGCCCCGGTTCACGTGGACGCCGATTACCTTTACCAAGGCATCTTTGAAATGCGGTTCCGCTGAATAATCAAAGATGCTGAGGGAGCCAGCACTTAGGAGAAAATCTCGGAGAGTGCCCCCCTCAGCTTGCGTCAGCCAAGGGATAGGTGTAAGGAGACATGACCCGGCGCCGAACCGGCTCAGGTCAATCCCTAGCTGTACGAACAGCATATAGAGGTCATAAATGCCTCTCGCAGCCAAGAACCTCTTTGATCTCTGCCAATAATGATCTTCTTCGATTAGTTCAGTCGCTATGTGCTTCTTGTCGACGAAGGGGGGATTGCCAATCACCGCGTCGAACCCTCTGGCGTCCGCTGGCTTCCAGTTGCCCACTTTCAGGTCCACAAAGGCCTCAGGAAACTCCAGGTCCCAATGGAAGAAACGCTTCTCCCGGCCTATCCCCGCACCCTTGGTAATGGCCTCTCGATACTCAGGAGAGAGCTTCTGCCCCCCGGAGCGTATCTCCTCAACATAATCGTGTCCGCCGATTGTGAGATACTGCTCTGCAAAACCGTTGCCGAAATACTGACTGACCCAAATGTCCAGCAGTGCCTTGTACGGGGCCTGTGCAGCTTCTATTTCCACGAAGAGTCTACGGCTGCTTGCGATTTCGTCCACTGTGGCATCTGGGATACGACGCAATTTCTCCATTGAGGCGGTGGCGGCGAGCACGCCCTGCAATGGGTTGCCGAATACACTCAGAGTCTGATTCTCCTTCGGCGCCAATGCAGCCATTACCTCCTGGACACTCGTCCCGATGAGTGAGTTGCCGCACTTCAGGTGGTGGTCCAGGAAGGAGAGCGGCGCGCCCAGAGTGAAGCAGTCCAGCCAGAGGGATACCTTGGCCAGCTCCACCGCCATTGGGTTCAGGTCCACCCCATAGACGCACCGCTTGAGGATGTGCCGCTTGAGGAGGTTAATGTCGATGAGACGGCCCGTGTCCACCGTGACGCCTTGCCGCTCCATCTCGGCCAGGATGGCCTGGCGAGTCTTCTGCAGGAAAGAAGTGACGGGGTTCCAGGGGAAAGCCTGGAGGAAGCCGTCCTTCTGGCCGATGGTCCGGTCGCAGATGAAGTCCACAGCCTCCACCAGGAAGTGGCCGGAACCCATGGCCGGATCGAGCACACGGAGGTCAAAGAGTTCGTCCACCAGCCCTTCGTAGCCTCTCACCACCTTGGCCGGGTCATCGGGCCGCATGCCCTGCTTGCGGAAGGCTTCGGCTCGCTGCTGGGCGTTGCGGTAGGCCTGCTGGGCCTCCCGAAACCTGGCGCGCAGTCTCTCGAACTTCTCTTCCAACACTGGCCCCACGGTATGTTGCACGATGTATTTGACTATGTGGTCGGGCGTGTAGTAGGAGCCGGTGGCCTTTCGCTCGCGGCGGTCATTCTCCAGATAGACGTCGCCGGGACGATAGACTCGCTCCTCGGCGTCGCGCCCCCGACCTCGAGTCAGTACCTTCGCCTTGTTGGCGAAGGCTACGCGGTAAGGTATGACCTCCTCCGTCCGCTTGCCCTGCACCACAGCCATCTTCTCTGAAGCGATGCGCACCTGGAACTCCAGCAAGCCTTCATAGATGGAGCCAAGCTGTCGCACGCCCAGGGACTTGTAGTCTATGGGCGCCAGGTCCTGCCGTTTGGGGTCTATGTCCCGCGCAAGGCGGTCCAGCCCCAGGGCCAGGTACCGGTCCGGGATTCTGTTCGTCTGGAGGAATCGGGCGTTCTCCGCCTCGGACCTGGTGTCTCCTGGCTCTGGGCTGGTGAGGAACAGGCCGCCATTGTAGAGCGGGACGTTGAGGTCGCGTCTCCCTTTGTCCACAATGGCAAACAACTCGAGGAGACGGTCATACAGTGCGGTGGAATCGGCGCGGTACGCCTTGTGGAGCTTCTGAGGGGCCTCGTCCGCGATGTCCCCCGCCTTCTCGGCAATCTCGGCCTTCAGGCGGGTCAGGCTGTGCTCCCAGTAGCCACGCACCTCTTTGACGGGCAGGAGGTCCCGGGCCTCGGCGTACAGCAGGAACAACGCGCGGTAGAGGAACGTCAGCGTGCCCTGGAACACCTGCCTTCGAAACGCCTCGTCTGGCTCCTTCTTGAGGGCCAACTGCCGGGCGACTGGCAATAGCGCCCCTTGCTGAGCACCCGTGATGGGTGGCTGGGATCTCAGGTGTTCGATGAACCCATCAGCGAGGTGGGGGAACACCTCCTCGAAGACACGCTCCTTGAGCCGTTCGCCCAGGCCCTTGGCGTAGCTCTCGCTCTCTTCCACAAGCTCATCTAGGAAGCAGAGGGACCGGCTCTGGCCCTCCAGCATCACGTCGCGAGGGACGAAAGCAGCCGACCGAAAGAACAGCCAGAAGTACCGGAATGCGACGTTGGGGTCCGACATTGCCAGCGTCTCTTCCAAATCAATCTCGTAGTAGTTGGTGGCGCGGGAGTGCGCACCGGCCGAATAGAGACGCCACACCTTCCCGTTGGTCACCACGGCCCAGGGCGCAGCACCTGAATCGAGCACCGTTACGACCCTGGCTCCTGGGTTCTCATCGGGCGTGACGACGTCGCGTGTGTCGTCCCTGCCGTCGAGGTTCCGGTTCCAGCCATATGCGAGGCACAGCGCCACGGGCTTGTCCGGGGCATCCGGCGCAAAGAGGTTGTAGTGGGGTTGCGCTGCGTCGTTGCCAACGGCAACGGGAGTCGCTCTGAAGCCCAGCGTCTGGAGGGCTGGCTGCACGAGCAGTCGCTCGGTTGCCTCCCTGGCTTTTCCGTTAGCTTGCTGGCGAGCGGCAGACATCAGCTCACGCATGCGGTGATATGCCTCTTCGGGCCGGCCCTGCCACTCGGGCCTCTCCCGCAGCCGCACGTTCAGATAGTAGTCCGAGAAGAGCGCACGGTTGTTGAATAGCGGCTCCGACCATTCCGCCACGACATACGCAGAGAGGAGCTTCTCATACTGGGCGTCCGAGTCCGCCTCTGTGCAGGTGAAGCGTCGAAGGACTCTCAGGTGGACCTCGTGCGAAGGGTTGCGACGGCTCACGGTCAAGACGTGCGGACGAACGCTGACCTGCCTCGTCGGCCCCGCCATGATTGTGCCCGTTGACGTAGTGGTGGCAGGCAGGGACCGTTCCAGCAGCACGAAGTCAAGGCGTTCGTAGTCGTCGGTGAGCACCAGCAGGTAGTTGCCGACCCGGTTCCGCAAGGCGCTCGCCAGCCCATGCGTAGCAGCTACGGTGACGGAGGTGAGTTCGACCAGGTAGACGCCAAGCGGTATGGCGCCATCGGCCTGCAGCGCAAGCCGTTCGATGTGCTTGACCTGCCGCTGGAGCCACTCGGCGGTGATCCCCATGGCGGCCGGGGTTTGTGTGAGCCGAGCGTCGGTGCGCCAGTGGAGCTTGTCGAAGAACGATACGATGGCATCCCTGCTGGACAGGCCCTGGATGTCGGCAGGCTTAAGGTCCTGATCGTCCATGACAACTCCCGCTTGCTGGGACTCTTCGGCCAAACCACTTGGCCCGGGATTGCGCCAACTTCAGCGACGACGCGGGTAGACCGCTAGAGGTCAGCGCGCTCATTATACCCCGATGCCACGCGCCATCGCAGGGAACCGCCGCGGAGGGCCTGCTGACGGCAGTTTGGTACAGAAACACCTGGCCCGGGTCTCGTGAGCGCTGCTGCGAGGCCGTTGGGGTTGGCATGGTCGCCATGACAGGCAGGAAGCAACGCGAGAGGCGCCGTCGTTGAACAATCCAGCGTTGTGTGCAACCATTGGTCACCCCGTGGCGACCGGCTCTTGCGGCGCCTTCATCCTTTGCCCCCGCGGCGCCTTACGCCGCAGCAG
>JAUYDU010000028.1 GCA_030691665.1 Chloroflexota bacterium | reverse complement strand
GCGGGTTTCAACCCGCAGAGATCAACCAAATTGTCGATGACCATAAGTAACGACTTCGTAGGCGAGGGTCTTTAGACCCTCGCAGAATTACCGTCGGGGTCTGAAGACCCCGACCTACGAGGTTCATTGCAGTCGAAATATTCTGTTCATGACCATAAGCCCTGCAGCTACGGTCAGGGTGTGGGCAGGGCTTGCGCCGGAGGCGCATCCGCCTTCGGCGGAAAAGCCCTGCAGCTACGTTGGCGGAGATGGCGAGGGTTTTACGGGCTGAAGGCGAAGGCTGTCTGGCGGAGGCCGTCGTTGTCCTCAAGGACGGCGGGCTGATCGCCTATCCGTCGGACACCGTGTACGGCCTGGGGGCGGCGGCCAGCGATGACGGGGCGGTGCGGCGGCTGTTCGGCGTCAAGGACAGGGCAGGGGAGAAGGCGCTGTCGCTGCTGCTGGCCGACGCTGCCGACATGGCGTCTCTGTGCGCCCAGGTGCCGCTCCTGGCGATGATCCTGGCCGGGCGCTTCTGGCCGGGGCCTTTCACCCTGGTGCTCAAGCGGTCGCTCGCATTCCACAGCCTGGCCCTGGGCGGCGGCGACAGCGTGGCGGTGCGGGTGCCGGACCACCCCTTCCTGCGGGAGCTGATCCGGCGTCTGGGGGAGCCGATCACCGGCACCAGCGCCAATCGGTCGGGGCAGCCGGCCTGCCGCAGCGCGCAGGAGGTGGAGCGGGAGCTGGGGGAGGTGGTGGACCTGATCATCGACGGCGGGCCGAGCGGGGCAGGGCAGGAGTCGACGGTGATTGACATAACATCGGGCACCCTGAAGATTGTTCGAGAAGGGGCGATAAGGCGTGAGGAGGTGCAAAGGGTGGCGAGGGCGGCGTGGGCAACGTAGGGGGTGCGGGGATGCGCATCGCCATCGGCAGCGACCATCGGGGGTTCGCCCTCAAGGAGGCGCTGAAGGAGCTACTCGGCGACCTGGGGCACGAGTGGGTGGACTTCGGCTGCCAGGGCGAGGAGGCGGTGGACTATCCGGACATCGCCCGGCCGCTGGCCGAGGCGGTGGCGCGAGGGGAGTTCGGCCGGGGCATCCTGATTTGCAGCAATGGGATCGGCATGAGCATCGCCGCCAACAAGGTGAAGGGCGTCCGCGCTGCCCTCTGCCACGACAGCTTCGCCGCTCGCCTGGCCCGCCAGCACAACGACGCTAGCATCCTCTGTCTGGGCGGGTGGTGCATCGGTCGCGGGGTGGCGGAGGAGATCGTGCGGGCGTTCCTGGGCGCGGAGTTCGAGGGGGGGCGGCACGTCCGCCGCATCGAGAAGATCAAGGATATAGAGTCGTAGGAGGTATCCCGTGTCGCTGGCAAGGACATTCCGCTATCTGGTACTGGGACTGGTGGTGGGCGCAGGGGTCGCCGGAGGGGCCGCCTACGCCCTGTTGCGGCGCAGCCTGCCGCCGCGCAAAGGGACCTTGCACCTGAAGGGCCTGAGCGGCTCGGTGGAGGTCATCCGCGATCGCTGGGGGGTGCCCCACATCTTCGCTGAGAGCGCCCGGGACGCCATCTTCGCTCAGGGCTACGTGCACGCCCAGGATCGTCTGTGGCACCTGGAGCTGGCGCGGCGGAAGGCCTCGGGCCGGCTGGCCGAGATCTTCGGGCCGGCGGTGGTGGAGGCCGACCGCCTGCTGCGGCGAGTGGGGCTGCGTCGGGCCGCCGAGGCAGAGGTGGACGGCCTGGCCGAGGTGACCAGGGAGATGGTGGAGGCCTATGCGGCGGGGGTGAATGCCTTCCTGGAGGGCAATGGGAACCGCCTGCCGCCGGAGTTCCTGCTGCTGCGCTTTCGGCCGGAGGCGTGGACGGCGGCGGACAGCCTGGCCATCGGCAAGCTCCTGAGTTGGAGCTTCTCGGGTAACTGGGACACGGAGATCGTTCGCTCCTGGATAGTGGAGCGGCTGGGCCCGGAGGCAGCCACTCAGGTGGAACCAACCTACCCCCGGGGGGCGCCCCTGATCGTGCCGCCTGGCGCTGAGTCCAGCGGTCCAGGGCTGCCGCTGCTGGAGGAGCTGCGCAAGGTGCAGGAACTGGTCGGCATCAGGGGGGGCGGCAGCAACAACTGGGCGGTCGATGGCGAGAAGTCGGTGACGGGCAAGCCCCTGCTCGCCAACGATCCTCATGTGCCCCTTCAGATGCCTAGCGTCTGGTACGAAGTGCACCTGAACGGCGACGGCCTGAATGTGACTGGCGTCTCCCTGCCTGGGGTGCCGGGGGTGGTCATCGGTCACAACGATCGCATCGCCTGGGGCATCACGGCGGCCATGGCTGACGGCGATGACCTGTTTGTGGAGCGGATCAATCCCAACAACCCCCGCCAGTACGAGTATCAGGACCAGTGGCTGGACGGCGAGCTGGTGCGGGAAGAGATCCGCGTGCGCGGCCGGCGGGAGCCGGTGGTGGAGGAGGTGCTGCTGACCCGGCACGGGCCGGTGATCGGCCCCAGCATCCCCGGCGAGGGGCGGGCGCTGGCCCTGCGCACCGTGGTCACCGAACCGAGCCAGCAGGTCCACAGCATCCTGCTGTTGAACCGAGCCGGCAGTTGGGAGGGGTTCCGAGAGGCCCTGCGCCTGTGGCCGGCTCCTTCATTGAACTTCGCCTACGCCGACGTGGACGGTAACATCGGCTATCAGATGGCTGGCCTGGTGCCCCTGCGGGCGAAGGGGCAGGGCCTGGTGCCCTCGCCGGGCTGGACGGGCGAGTACGAGTGGACGGGCTTCGTCCCCTTCGATGAGCTGCCGTCCGTGTTCAATCCGCCGGGCCACTATGTAGCCAGCGCCAACAACAAGATCGTGGACGACGACTATCCCTACTTCCTAGGCGCCGAGTACTCTGACCGCTATCGCATCCAGCGTATCGTCGAGCTGCTGGAGGCCAAGGAGAAGCTCTCCCTGGAGGACATGCGGGCGATGCACGCCGACGTCTACTCGATACCTGGGCGGGAGTTGGCCCAGCACCTGCTCACCCTTGAGCCCGCGGATGAGGACGCCAAGCGGGCCCTCAACTTCCTGCGAGTGTGGGACTGCCAGCTCTCGGCGGACAGCGTGGCGGCCACCATCGTGGAGGCGTTCTTCCTGCACATGCTGCGCAACACGGTGGCCGAAAAGCTGGGCTCCTTCACGGAATACTTTG
This sequence comes from Chloroflexota bacterium, assembly GCA_030691665.1. Taxonomy (GTDB): domain Bacteria; phylum Chloroflexota; class Dehalococcoidia; order SM23-28-2; family SM23-28-2; genus JAUYDU01. The sequence continues at coordinate 907 of JAUYDU010000028.1, read as the reverse complement.
TCGGTAAGGAAGTACACCCGGCGGTGCCCGATACCGCCTTCTTCTCTCGTTCCGCCTCCTGGCTTCTTGGCTTGATGAGGGAGACGCCGCCCGATTGGTTCCCCGGCCGGAGTTGGCGGGAGGTGATGGAGCAGAGCCTGACGGAGGCTATCGGTGCGCTGCGGCGGCAGCTCGGCGAGGACATGTCGCGCTGGAACTGGGGTCGGATTCACTGCGCGCCCTTCGAGCACGTGCTGGGCCGGATGCGCCCCCTGCGGCCCCTGTTCAATCGCGGCCCCGTCCCGGTAGGTGGCGATATGAACACCCTGGCCAACGCTAGCTTCGTGGGCAGTCGACCCTATGGCGTGTATAGCTACGCCGTCTCCTACCGCCAGATCATCGACCTGAGCGATTTCAACCGCAGCGTGGCCATCCTGCCGGGTGGCCAGTCGGGTCACCCGGCCAGCCGCCACTACAGCGACATGATCGAGGCCTGGCGGCGGGTGGAGTACCACCCGATGCTGTTCGACCGCGAGCAGGTCGAGCGGCAGGCGGAGGGCAGGCTGAGGCTGGAGCCGGACTAGTCCTACGGCGATGAAGAAGACAGTTCGCGACATCGACGTTCGGGGCAAGCGGGTGCTGGTGCGGGTGGACTTCAACGTGCCCCTCGATCCGGCGACCGGGCGGGTGCTGGACGACAGCCGCATCCGGGCGGCGCTGCCGACCATCGAATACCTGCGGGAGCAGGGGGCCGGGCTCATCGTCTGCTCTCACCTGGGGCGGCCTGATGGCAAGGTGGTGGAGAAGCTGCGTCTGGCGCCGGTGGCTGAGCGCCTGGGCGAGCTGTTGGGCTCGCCCGTGCAGACGACGGGCTGCTGCATCGGGCCGGCGGTGCCGGCGGCGGTCCGGGCCCTCGGGGCGGGCGAGT
>JAUYDU010000023.1 GCA_030691665.1 Chloroflexota bacterium | reverse complement strand
CTGGTGATCACCTCGTCGCCGGGGCCGACGCCGTGGGCCAGGAGGGCGATGATCAGGGCAGCCGTGCCTGAAGAGACGGCTACCGCCTCCGACGCGCCGCACATCCGGGCGAAGGCCTCCTCGAATTCCGCCACCCGCGGGCCCTGGGCGAGCTGGCCGCTCTCCAGAACAGCCAGGACGGCCCCCTTTTCCTCGTCCCCCAACAGGGGCCTGGCGATGGGGATCATCCCTGGCTCGCCTTCGCTCCCAGGGGTGCGAAGTCGTAGGTGGCCTCACAGGTCGGGCAAGCCCAGCAGCCGCGGCCCTGGTCTTGCTCCAGCGGGTGCCCGCAGCGACAGGCGTATCCGGCCAGCCGAGCGGGGCTCCCGACCACCAGCGCATGATCGGGCACGTTGCGGGTCACCACGGCCGCCGCTCCCACCATGGCCCAGCGCCCGATCACTACGTCTGGCAGGACCAGCGCCCCGGCGCCGATGGAGGCCCCGTACTTCACCAGGGTCTTTCCCCCCTGCCAGTCGGCCTCCGTCTTCAGGCGACCGTCGGGGGTGATGGCCCGCGGGTGCTTGTCGTTGGCCAGGCAGGCACCGGGCCCGACGAAAACGCCCTCCTCGAGGGTGGTGCCTCGATAGACGAAGGCCCCGTTCTCGATCTTGGCGTTGTCGCCGATGTGCACGTCGCGGTCGATGTAGGCCCCCTTGCCGACGATGCAGTTCGCCCCCAGGACGGCGTTCTCCCGGATCTGGGCCTGGTGCCAGACCCGAGTCCCCGGCCCCAGGCGAGCGCTAGGATCGACCTCGGCGGTAGGGTGGATCATGGCAGGCCCTCGTCGCGGCCGGCCCCAGGGCAGCCCAGGCGGGCCAGAGCGTGGATGCGGGCCGCCAGGTCGGGCACGCCCTCACGCAGGCCGGCGTCCAGGGCACGGATGTGGGCCAGCAGCTTCTCCCCCGAAAAGCTTTGGCCCCGCTCACTCTCCATGAGCAGCACCTTGGGGTGAGCCGTCCCCACCAGCCGCTCGCCCTCGCCCACCAGGTCCTCCCGCAGCTTCTCGCCGGGGCGCAGGCCGGTGTAGACAATGCCCACGTCTTCCACAGTGCGGCCCTTGGAGCGGATCATCTTCGCCGCCAGGTCGACGATTCGTATCTCGTCGCCCATGTCCAGCATGAAGATCTGCCCCTGCTGGGCGAAGGCCGCTGCCTGGATGATCAGGCTCACCGCCTCCGGCACCGTGAGGAAGTAGCGGCTGGCCTCGGGGTGGGTCACCGATATCGGCCCGCCGCGGTCGATCTGCCGCCAGAAGATGGGCACCACGCTGCCGCGGCTGCCGATGACATTGCCGAAGCGCACAGCGCAGAAGATGGCGTCGCTGTCCCGGCTCAAGGCGGCGACGAGCAGCTCGCCGATACGCTTGGTGGCCCCCATGATGCTGGAGGGGTTCGCCGCCTTGTCGGTAGAGATGAACACGCACTTCTCGACGCCAGCGCTGGCCGCCGCCTGGCAGATGTTCAGGGTGCCCATCACGTTCACCCGGAAGGCCTCGTCGGGGTTCTCCTCCATGAGGGGCACGTGCTTGTAGGCGGCGGCGTGGAACACCACCTGCGGCCGGCAGGCCTCGAACAGACGGAAGACCTTCGGCCGATCGGTCACGTCGGCTATGCACACCTTGAGCTCGCATTCGGCGCTGCTGGGCAGAAGCTCCAGGCGCAGGTCGTGCAGGCCCGACTCGTTGTTGTCCAGCAGATAGAGGGAGGCCGGGCCGAAGGAGAGGACCTGGCGGGCCAGCTCCGAGCCTATCGAGCCGGCGGCGCCGGTGATGAGCACCGCCTTGTCCTTCACGCACTGGGAGCACTGGCCGTAGTCCAGGTCGATGGGCTGGCGGCTGAGGAGATCGTCCATCGTGATCTCCCGCAGCTCGCCCGGCTGGGCCTTGCCGCTGAGGATGTCCCCCAGGCGAGGGACTATGCGCACGGGGACATCCGCCGCCTGGCAGATGGCCAGGAGCCCGTCGAGCTCGGCGCCAGCCAGGGTGGGCACCGCCAGGGCCACGATGTCCACGCTGTATCTCCTCACCAGGGCCGGGATGTCCTGGGCTGTGCCCTGCACGGGCACGCCGTGGATGCGCACGCCGGCCTTGCGCGGGTCAGCGTCCACGAAGCAGACGGGCCGGTATTGCCAGCGGCGGTTCTGGAGGAACTCCCGCGCCAGCAGCTGACCGGTGTTGCCTGCCCCCACGATGAGCACTCGCCTGGCACCCGAATCTCCCGCCAGTAAGGCGAGCAGATTGCCGGCGCTGAGGCGCGGCCCGACGCGGAGGAGACCCATCGCCAGGAAGATCAGAGCGCCGCTGATGAGGTTGACGCTGACAGGGATAGGCCGATGATGGAAGCTGAAGTTAACGCCGAAGGTGACGGCGGTGGCCAGCCCCACAGCCACGGCCAGCACGCTGACATCGCGCAGGCCGCCGTACTGCCAGGCGGCCTGATAGACGCCGAACAGGGAGTTGGCCAGGAGGTAGCCCAGGGCGATGACTGGGCCAAGATACAGATACCAGCGCCAGGACTCCTGCGGGACCTGCCCATCGAAGCGAAGGAGGAGGGCGATGGCATAGCAGGCCATGACGACGGCAGCGTCCAGGGCCAGCTTCCAGAAGAGAACCCAGAGGCCAGACCTAACGCGCCACATGCGGCCGCTCATGCATCGGCCCCCCAGGCAGCGGGGTGGTTCATCGCGCTCCCTCCCCCCTCAGGACCGCCACCGCCGTGCGGGCCAGGATGGCCAGGTCCCGCCGGAAGGGATGATGTTCAACGTAGTCCAGATCGTAGATGATGGCCTCATGGTAGGTCAAATCGGCCCGCCCGTTGGCGATGGTCAGGCCGGCCATGCCCGGCTTCACATCGTGGCGACGATGATACTCGGGCGGGTACTGGGCCACGATCTCCGGCAGCTCCGGGCGCGGCCCCACCAGGGCCATGTCGCCGCGGACGACGTTCAGCAGTTGGGGCAGCTCGTCGAGGGTGGTGCGGCGGAGGATGCGCCCCACGCCGGTCACCCGCGGGTCCGACCGCGGCGGATTGAAGACGAAGCTGCGGAAGTCGTCAATGCGCTCGCTGTAGGGGCTGTCCTGCACCGCGGCCGCCATGGTGCGGAACTTGTAGCAGGTGAAGGGCCGTCCCTGGTAGCCAATGCGCCTCTGGCCGAAGACCGCCGGCCCCGGCGAGCCCAGCTTGATGAGGAGAACGGCCAGGGCCCACAGGGGCCAGAGGACGGCCAGGGCCAGGGTGGCCACCACCAGGTCGAACAGCCTTCGGCTCATAGCGGATCAGCGGCGGTGAGCCCGCACGACCTCGATCACCGTCTCGGCCACCCGCGTTACCTGCTCCCCCGTCATCTGGGGATAGAGGGGCAGGGAGACGACACCCTGGTAGGCGGCTTCGGCCTGGGGAAAGTCGCCGGGGCCGTAGCCCAGGTTCTCCCGATACCAGGGGTGGAAGTGAATGGGGATGAAGTGCACGGAAGTGCCGATACCGCGCTCCCGCAGAAGCTCGATGAAACGGGCGCGATCGATGGTCAGCCTCTCGACCTCCAGGCGAATGACGTACAGGTGCCAGGCGTGGCGCACTTCCGCCCTCACCCTGGGCGTGGCGACCTCCCCCACATCCTGGAAGCAGCGGTCGTAGAGGGAGGCCCACCTCTGGCGGGCGGCGATGGACCCCTCCAGCTTGGCGAGCTGGTGAATGCCGATGGCGGCCTGGATGTCGCTCATGTTGTACTTGAAGCCGGGAGCCAGCACCTGATAGTACCAGGAGCCCTTCTCGCTGTAGCGGCCCCAGGCGTCGTGGCTCAGGCCGTGCAGGCTGAGCAGGCGAATGCGCTCGGCCAGAGCGTCGTCGCCGGTGGTCACCATACCGCCCTCGCCGGTGGTCAGGTTCTTGGTGGCGTAGAAGCTGAAGGCGGTGACATCGCCCAGGCTGCCCACCCGGCGGCCTTTGTATTCCGCCCCGACGGCGTGGGCGGCGTCCTCGACGACCAGCAGGCTGCGGCGGCGGGCGACATCCAGCAGCTCGTCCTGGCGGCAGGGCTGGCCAGCGTAGTGGACGGGGATGATGGCCCTGGTGCGAGGCGTGATCCGCCGCTCCACCTCCTGAGGGTCGATGTTGTAGTCGTCCAGACAGATGTCGGCCAGGACGGGCCGGGCCCGCTGATGGAGCACGACGTTGACGGTGGAGCAGAAGGTGAAGGGGGTGGTGATGACCTCATCTCCCTCGCCGATGCCCGCCGCCGCCAGGGCCAGGTGCAGGCCGGCCGTGCAGGAGTTGACCGCGATGGCCCGGCGGGCACCCACGTAGGCGGCGAACTCAGCCTCGAACCGCTCCACCTTAGGCCCGCTGGTGAGCCAGCCCGAGCGCAGGGTATCCGCCACCTCCTCTACCTCCCGCTCGTCCAGGTAGGGGCGATAGAAGGGGATGAAGGTCTTCTTGGCCTCCGCCACCTAGCGCCTCCCCCGTCCCTTCGCTCCGCTCAAGGACATGCTCAACAATAGCCGCGCCAGCCCCCCCAGGAAGCCCAGGCCGTAGGCGAAGTGCATGCAGGCGAACACCACCGGCAGCACCGGCAGGTATCGCCAGCCGCGGCGGGAGGCGACGCCGAGGGAGGCGAGAAACGAGGCGAAGGCGTAGCTCCCGGCCACCAGGCCGAACAGCCAGCCCGCCCGCCGGCGCAGGATGGCCAACGCCCCGCTGACAGCCAGCGTCGCCAGGAAGGCGGCGGGGACGAGCGCTCGCAGGCGCAGGCGGTGGGGATAGCGGCGGGCTACCTCCACCTTGGCCGAGCCATAGGACAAGTACTGGCGGAAGAGGGCTGCCAGGCTGGAGCGGGGATAGTAGACAGACT
>JAUYDU010000534.1 GCA_030691665.1 Chloroflexota bacterium | reverse complement strand
TGGGCGTCGTATCCCGCCGGCACCTCGATGGCGATCCCGGTGGGCACCCGCACGGGGTCTCGCCCCAGGTCGATGACGCCGCCCTCCTCGATGCAGGCGAACAGGTCAAGGCCGGTGGCGCCGGGGGTGGCCCGCTGGGGGAGCCTGGCCCCCGGCCGCAGCCGTCTCACCCTCAGGGCTGGCGTCTTGTCGTCCACGGTCGTCCAGCTAGACAGCGTAGGAGGCTGTTGAAAAACCTCTCGCTCCGCTCATGGTTCGACAAGCTCACCATGAGCGGAGATATGTGGGTACCGGAGACCGCTCGCCCTGAGCTTGTCGAAGGGCGAACAGAGCCTTTTTCAACAGCCTCGTAGGTTTGGCTCATCGGTTCGGGGCGCTCATGTTCAGGCGGGGCGCGAGAACTCGTCCGCCAGCAGGCAGGTTCTGGTATACTGCATACCAAATTGTAGGTCAGGCGGGCCGCCCGGTCAAAGACAGGAGGGGGACGCATGAAAGCGGTGCGCATGCACGAGTCGGGGGGAGTGGACAAGCTGATCTACGAGGATGCTCCTGACCCGGTCCTCGCTGCCAACGAGGTGCTGGTGCGGGTCAAGGCCTGTGCCCTCAACCACCTCGAGGTATGGGTCACCTCCATGCCCGCCGGCGCCACCTTCCCCAAGCCCCGCATCACCGGCAGCGACGTGGCCGGGGTGGTGGAGGCGGTGGGGGATGCCGTCTCGGGCATCGAGGTGGGCTCGAAGGTGATGCTTCAGCCGGGGGTGAGCTGCGGCATCTGTCCCGCCTGCCTGGCTGGCCTCGATAACCAGTGCCCCTCCTACACCATCCTCGGCGCCGTCATGCAGCCCACCGCCTGGGACGGCGGCTTCGCCGAGCTGGTCAAGGCGCCGCCGGCCAACATCATCCCTATGCCCGAGAACCTCTCTTTCGAGGAGGCGGCCTCCATCCCCCTGGTGTTCGTCACCGCCTGGCACATGCTGGTCACCCGCGCCGCCCTCCAGCGCGGCGAGACGGTGCTGGTGAACGCCGCCGGTAGCGGCGTCGGCGTTGCCGCCACGCGGGTCGCCAAACTGCTGGGGGCGAGGGTCATCGCCAGCGCCGGCTCCGACGCCAAGCTGGAGAAAGCGAAGGCCCTGGGCGCCGACGCCGTCATCAACTACAACACCTCCGACCTGGCCCAGGAGGCCCTGAGCCTCACCGATGGCAAGGGCGTGGACGTGGTGTTCGAGCACATCGGCGGCGACATCTTCCAGAAGAGCGTCCAGGCTCTAGGTCGCAACGGCCGCCTGGTCACCTGCGGCGCCACCGCTGGCCCCCTGGCCAGCTTCGGCATCATGCCCTTCTTCGTCCGCCAGCAGACCTTTCTCGGCTCCTACATGGGCACCAAGAGCGAGCTGTTGCAGACGATGCCCTACTTTCGCAGCGGCCAGCTCCGCGCCGTGGTCGACCGCGCCTACCCCCTGAGCGAGGCCCAGGCCGCCGTCCGCCAGCTCGCCAGCCGCGACGTCTTCGGCAAGATCGTCGTCGTGCCGTAGCCCCCGCCTTCCCCCTCCCCGCGCCCCTATGCTATCCTGGCGTAGGTATTGTTGACACTATGACCAACACTCCCCACAGGCCACCTGGCATGGTGGTCGACCTGCACGTCCACACCTCCATCGGCTCCCTGGACAGCGGCATCTCGCCGCCCCGCCTGCTGGAGGCGGCCTACGAGGTCGGCCTCGACGGCCTCGCCATCACTGAGCACTCTACCCCCTGGTCCGCCGAGCGGATCGAGCGCTTCCGCCAGGCCAGCGGCCTCTTCGTCTGCGGCGGCCGCGAGTGGTCCACCGACGTGGGCCACATAATCGCCCTCGGTATCAACCACGCCGAGGGGGAGATCCGCCAGGCCGAGGAGCTGCGCCGCCTGGTGCTGGCCGAGGGCGGCTTCATGATCCTCACCCACCCCTTCCGCTTCTTCCCCGGCCCGTCTAACTTCCTCTTCGGCCGCGAGCGCAACCCGTCGTCCCTTACAGCCGAGGAGTTAGCTCGCCACCCCGTCTTCGAGCTGGTGGACGAGATCGAGGTGCTGAACTACGGCTGCACCGACCGCGAGAACCAGGTCGCCCAGGAGGTGGCGCGAGCCCTGGGCAAGCCTGGCGTGGCCGGTAGCGACGCCCACAGCTACACCGAGGTGGGTCGCTGCGTCACCATCTTCGAGCGGACGATGGAGAGCGAGGAGGAGCTAGTCGCCGAGCTGCGGGCCGGCCGCTACTGCGTCGCTCAGCGCCGCCCCAACGGCGACTACGTGCCGCTAGGCTAGTCCAGGCGACCGCCGCTCTGGTCTTCTTGTAGGGCCCGGTTCAGGCTCCCCCGCCGGTAGCCCCCCAGGTCCAGCGCGACGTAGCGATACCCCAGCTCCTCCAGCCGGTCCACCACCGCCTGGCGGTTGCCGTCCGCCATCAGCACCGCCATCCCCGCCTCGTCCGTCTCGATGCGGGCCACGCTGTCGTGGTGGCGCACCCGTAGCTGGCGCAGGCCCAGCGAGCGCAGGAACTCCTCCGCCCGCGCGATGCGCTCCAGGGCCGCCACCGTCACCGCCGTCCCGTAGGGGATGCGCGAGGCCAGGCAGGCCATGGCCGGCTTGTCCCAGGTGGGCAGGCCCCGCTGGCGGGAGAGGGCACGAATCTCCTCCTTGCCGAGGCCGGCCTCCACCAGCGGGCTGCGGACGCCCTGCTCTCGCGCTGCCTCCTGGCCCGGGCGGAAGTCGCTCAGGTCGTCGGCGTTGCAGCCGTCGGCGACCCAGGCGATCCCCCGCTCAGCCGCGATGCCCCTCAGCTCGCCGTACAGCTCGTCCTTGCAGTGATAGCAGCGCTGGGGCGAGTTGGCCACGTAGCCGGGGTCGTCCATCTCCTGCGTCTCGATGAGCAGGTGGGGGATGCCGATCCGCCTGGCCAGCTCCTGGGCCTCCCGCACCTCCGAGGGCGGCACCGATGGCGACACGCCCGTCACGGCCAGGGCCTTTTCCCCCAGAACGTCGTAGGCCACCGCTGCCAGGAAGGTGCTGTCCACCCCGCCTGAATACGCCACCAGCAGCAAGCCCATCTCCCGCAGGATCTGCCGCAGCCGCTCCAGTTTCCCCCCCATCCGTTTATCCGTTGTTCATTCCGCTGTGAGGCGGGCCGGCCCCCTATGGCGTGAGGGCGATCTTCAGCACGCCGTCCCGCTTGCTGCGGAAGAGGTCGTAGGCCTCTGGCGTCTGGGCCAGCTTCATGCGATGGGTGAACAGGGCCGACAGGTCGACCTTGCCGTGCTTTACGATGTCCAGAAGGTGCACCAGCCGATCGTGGCCCGACGGGCAGAGCGTCGCCACGATCTTGCGGTGGAGGAACGAGGGAGCGGTGGTGGCCATGGCGACCTGGGGCAGAAGCCCGTAGACGCCCACGCTGGAGACGGTGCCGCCCCGGCGCACCACCCGCGTCGCCGCCTCGAAGGTGACTTGCAGGCCGACGGCCTCTACGGCGACGTCCACGCCCTGGCCGCCCGTCAGGCTCAGGATCTCTGACACCGGGTCCTTCTCCTGAGGGTTGATGACCACGTTGGCGCCGAACTTCTTCGATGCCTCTATCCTCTCCGGTACGGACTCGGTGGTGATGATCAGGCCCGCTCCTCTGGCCCTGGCGCCGGCAGTGGTGCAGAGTCCGATGGGCCCCTGAGCGAAGATGGCCACCGAGTCGCCGATCTTCGCTTCGGCCCGCTCGATGGCGCCGAAGCCGGTGGACATAATGTCTGTGGCCAGAATCGCCTGCTCGTCGCTGACCCCATCGGGGACCTTGGCGCAGTTGATGTCGCCGTAGGGCACCACGAAGTACTCGCCCTGGCAGCCCAACAGGATCCTGCCGCCGCCGGTGCAGACGCTGTAGTCGCCTGTGTAGCACTGGACGCACTT
>JAUYDU010000500.1 GCA_030691665.1 Chloroflexota bacterium | reverse complement strand
GGCCCGGTGCGGCGGCAGGAGGCAAAGGCCATCGCGACGCTGGTGCGGCGCATCCGCGCCGAGGAGTGGCCGGTGCTGGACCGTGAGGCCACCGAGCGAGAAGGGGAAGAGCGTTTCCGCGCGGCCCAGTATGGGGACATGTGCATCCTGATGCCCCAGCGCACAGGCCTGCGTCTGGTGGAGCTGGCCCTGGATGACAGCGGGATACCCTACCGACTGGAGGGGGCGTCGCTGGTGTTCGTCAGTCAGGAGGTGCGCGACCTCCTCGCGTGCCTGCGGGCCATAGACGACCCTGCCGACCAGGTGTCCCTGGTGGGAGCGCTCCGCTCTCCCGCCCTGGCCTGCTCCGACGCCGACCTCCTGGCCTTCGTGGAGTCGGGCGGACGGCTGGACTACCTGGCCCAGGGCAACCCGGTCGATGGGCCGGTGGCGGAGGCCCTCGCGTGTCTTAAGGTCTATCACGAGAGGCGGCTCTGGGTCTCCCCCACGGCCTTGATCGAGGCATTCACGCGGGAGCGCAGACTGATGGAGGCGGCACTGGGGTACGCAAGGCCCAGGGAGCGATGGCGGCGCTACGCGTTCCTCATAGAGCGGGCGAGGGCCTTCGCTCAGGCGGGCGAGTCCTCCCTTCGCGCCTTCTTGGAGTGGGCGGAGCGGCAGGCGGACGAGGGGGCACGGGTGACGGAGGTGCCTGTGCCCGAGAGCGACGAGGACGCGGTGCGGGTGATGACGGTGCACGGCGCCAAGGGGCTGGAGTTCCCCATCGTGGTGCTCACTGGCCTGAATGCCGAGCCATCTGGCCGGGCCAGAAGCGTCCTGTTCGACAGGGAGGCGCGCCGCGTGGAGGTGCGCCTGGGCCCGAAGGACAACTGCTTCCAGACGGCAGGCTACGAGGCGCTGGCAGAGCGCGAGGCGGCGCAGGAGGCGGCTGAGAACGTGCGGCTCATGTACGTGGCCGCCACCCGCGCCCGAGACCACCTGGTCGTGAGCCTCTACAGGACATCGGGGGACGACGGGTCACGAGCTGCGGCTCTGGCGGGTCTCCTGGAAGGCGCCCACAACCTGTGGGAGGCCGCGCCAGAGGGGGACGCGCTGCTCTCTCAGGGGACGGCCCAGGAGCCGGACGTGAGCGTGGCCGGAGACACACCTGAGGCGGGCCTGGCCTGGCTTGAGGCCCGGGAGCGGCTCCTTGGGGAGCGCGGTCGGCCCGCTGCGGTGGCGGCGACTTCTCTGGCCCGGGTGGCGAAGGAGGAAGCCGGCGTCCCTGAAGAGCCGTGGCGCCGCGGGCGAGGCCGCACCTCCCTGGGCCGAGCGGTACACGCCGTGCTCCAGACAGTGGACCTGGCCACCGGCGATGGTCTGGAGGCAACGGCCCGCGCTCAGGCCACCGCGGAGGGGGTCCCGCAGTGGGAGAAGGACGTCATCGCCCTGGCGCGAGTGGCGTTGGAGGCCAATGTGGTCCGTCGCGCGCTGGCGTCGAAGGGCATGTGGCGCGAGGTCCCGGTGGCGTGCCCGGTGGGCGACGGCGTGCTGGAGGGCTTCATCGACCTCTTGTTCGACGAAGGAGACGGCCTGGTGGTGGTCGACTTCAAGACCGATGTCCTGGAGAGCGAGGCGGAGGTAGCCGAAGCGATGGAGCGCTATCGCCTACAGGGTGGAGCGTACGCCCTCGCCCTCCAACATGCCACAGGGCGGCCGGTCAAAGAGGTCGCGTTCCTTTTCCTGCAGCCTAAGCAGGAGGTGGCGCTGCGGGATGTCTCCACCATGGCACACGCTGCGTCGGAGCTAGCCACAGCTCATCTTCGGCCGCCATCACATGCTATGTAGTCCGTGCCAACGGCTCGGTGCCATCTCACAAGATGAATGAGACTCGCGCTATGTCCTAGGTTCCTCTCCCCGGCGAGAATGATATCAGGTGCTGGCCGGTTGGGCATGTCTCTGCCTGGGGCCGTTCCTGACTGTGGAAGCGCATGGAGGCACCGATGCCGGTCTTGAGATGGAGACCCCTGGAGGGCCCTGTTTCACACGTCCTTGTGCTTCACGCTTGCTCCTGCCTGCCGCTTCAAGAACCCATGTCTCGGCCACCGACCTCACGTCGATTGGCCCCTTGTTCACAAGGTGGGTTAGTGGCGGCGTTGCACGGTCTGTCACCATTGAGCGTCGGCGATGCCACCCCCCGACTGGGGCGGCTGCACGAAGAAGCGTTTTCTCCGTAGCGCCTTTCCGCCATGCCCTCAACAACGACCATGCCGGCGACTTGCCCAATTGGACACGGCGCCCTTTGCCCAAGTGGCGCTGAAGACGGGACGTACCGGCGTCGGAGTCACGCACCCAGACGACCAGGGCAGGGCGTGCCTAACTGACGCCTCACTGGTATCATTGCCAGAGGCGGGCGGACCCCAGGACACGGCTGGAGTGCCTTGTCTCTCCTATTCTGGCTCCATCCTTGCCGAGGGAACGGGGTCAGCCTTAGAAGTGCCCAGGGCAACACGAGTTCAAGGACTGCCCGACATGGGAGGCGACATGGGCGGAGAAACAATCAAGAGAGTAATGGCTGGACTCGGCTACCCCGAAGAACAGGACGCCAGGCAATCTGCAGTATGGTTCCCGTTTCTGCCTGAGCCCTCTTGTGACGATGACGAATTGCTGAATTGCCCTTCCTTCTTGGTCCATAGGAAGGGACTGCCTAAGGTGTTGCTTTGCCCTGCCGAATCATACGAGCAGTATGCTGGCATTGCTATGGATAGATCGGTCTTCAGTCAACCTCCGCCTTATCTGATCTCTTATCAGGGCGAACACCTGCAGCCAAGCTGTCTGACGCGGGATCACTATGCGATTGAGCAAAAGGTTCCGACATGGGACGATCTGGATGACACTTCCTCAGGTTGTCTTTCCGAAGAGCGTGCAGGCGGCGAAGTTTTTGCCGTTCGAGAGAGCTTTGCTCGCTGGCTGAGAAGTCCCTACTCCAGGAAAGCTGTTGAAAGGCTCATGAGCATTCACACACAGCGGGCAGCGGTCGTGAAGGAGCTAATTCAGAATGCCTGCGATTGCTTTGCCACTGAAATACGTTTCGACCTGAAAGATGACACTCTCACGTTTTGCCATGACGGGCATCCGTTCATGCCAGCAAATGTGCATGCTATTACGGCTCTGAACTTCTCCTGCAAACCCCCCGGTGCGATCGGGTACAAAGGGATTGGTTTCAAAGCTGTCTATCAGGTTTGCAGACGGCCTCAAGTGTCTTCAGGGCCGTTCCGGTTCGCTTTCGAACCCGCGCCAGAGTATGCGAGTGCCGCCACGAGTAGGAGGCTATGTCCCTACTTGCCGGTTGTCGACCACCAAATAGCTCGCGCTTCGGCTGGCTGGACCGAATTCCGTTTCCCTCTTGAACCAACCTATCGGGAAGGCATTGCGGAAGCACTGAACAAGCTGGAGAGCACAGTTATTCTTTTTGTGGCTGGCAGAGGCCTGCCTCTGCGCCGCATCCTTGTCCCAGATAGGCTTATTGAATTGACAGGCGAGCTGACTGGCGCTGGCGGGATGGTTTCCATCGTGGAAAACGGTAGCCCGAGATACTGGTTCTATGCTCGGCACCAGTTCCTTATGAACGAGGACCGTAGATCGGCGGTGGACGATTTTGCCAGCAGTACGGGAAGGGAAAACATAAAGACGCCGCTTGAAGAGGAGATCGTGATTGCAGTTCCGGTGGCTCCGGCTAAGAATGGAGTGCTTGCACCCAACTCCGAGCATCGGGGCCGGTTCCACTCGTTCATGCCGACACTCGATGAGTACTCTTATCCCTGGGACATGAACGGGAATTTCCTTCTGGATGAGCAGCGTGACCATTTGAGACCTCCTGATGAAGGCTCTTGGAATGCTGCCCTCCTCGACGAGTGTGGCCAAGCGGTGTTGCGCTTCTTGGATGAAGTAGAAGCTGCTTGGGGGAAAGATCCAAATCTCCCGGTGGCCGCCTACTACAACGTGGTACCGAATTGGACTGAGGCAGCCGGTACGGGTCAGGTTGGCCCCAACTTCCGGATCATGCATGTCGGCTTCTGTCAGCACTTTGACGAAAAACCACGAGTGCCTGTTTGCGCGGGTGGAGGCGTTGCGTTTTGTGCACCATCTCAGACCGTATGGTTGGATCGCCAGCTTCTACCATTGCTTACTGTGGACGTGTGGTCGCGGTTGGTCTCGGCGGACCGTCGTCTGGTCAATTGTGAGTTGGACGAGGAAGTCTGGAAGCCAATTCTCTGTGATACTTGCGCAGCGGCCGTCTTTGACGGCAACTCACTCGTCCAAAAGTTGGCAGAGAAAGACTGGCCAACCTTGTTGGGAGCCGAACTGGGTTCTGCTGAACTGGTGCCTTTGATCGGTCGCCTTTGCTGTTGTTTGAGGTGGACCCCATCATTAAGACAATGACTGGGCCATAATAAGAGAGGCCCCCGCTGTCTCCTGGAGTCTGCCCACCTCGGTCAATGATACCACTGG
>JAUYDU010000467.1 GCA_030691665.1 Chloroflexota bacterium | reverse complement strand
CAACGACGCCTACGCCTACGCTGTGTATAATGCCAAGACGCTGGCTGAGCTGTTGGGAGCGAGGCTGGCGGTGAGCCGAGAGGAGTAGCGTTCTCGCATGGACTGGAGCGACCTGCCCATCGGGCGGCTGATCATCGCCTTTCTGCTGGCGGCGGTCATCGCCACCTTTGCCCTCGCCTTCGCCATCTCGGGCGGCGGCGGCACCTCCGCGCCCAGCGGTGCACCGGCCACGCCTGCGACGCTGGAACCCCCTGGCGCCCGCATCGCCCGGACACAGGGCTGTTTCACCTGCCACAGCACCACCGGCGAGCGAATCGTGGGCCCCTCCTGGAAGGGCATCTTCGGCCAGCAGGTAACCCTCAGCGACGGCTCGACCGTCACGGTGGACGAGGCCTACATCCGGGAGTCGGTCCTGAACCCCACGGCCAAGGTGGTGGAGGGCTTCACTCCCGTAATGCCGTCTTTCCAGGGCATCCTGAGCGACCAGGACATAACGGCGATCATCGACTACATCAAGTCGCTCCAGTAGGCGAGAGCGTCCCTACCTACAGCCCCTCCCGCACCCGCTCGGCCAGCGCCCGCGTGAAGCCGGGCGTGGCAGCGATGTCGTCCAGCGTCGCCTCCCGTAGGCGCTGCACCGACCCGAACTTGCGCAGCAGCGCCCGCTTGCGCTTCGGCCCGATGCCAGGGATAGCATCCAGGGCCGACTGTACGCTCCGCTTCTGGCGCACTTTGCGATGATAGGTGATGGCGAAGCGATGCGCCTCGTCCCGGATGCGCTGCACCAGGTACAGAGCTTGCGACGTGCGCGGCAGCACTATCGGCTCCGCCATGTCCTGCACGAACAGCTCCTCTTGTTGCTTGGCCAGCCCGGCCGCGGGTATGTGCGCCACCCCCAGGTCGCGCATCACGTCCAGCGCCGCGTTAAGCTGGCCCTTGCCTCCGTCCACCATCACCAGGTCCGGCATGGTGTCGAAGGACTCATCGTAATCCGCGGCCTCTTGCGCTCGTGGTGAGCTTGTCGAACCACGAGCGGGGGCCTTGCCCGCTCGCTTGAAGCGGCGCCGCAGCACCTCCTGGAGCATGGCGTAGTCGTTGGCACCGGCCACTGTCTTGATGCGGAAGCGGCGGTACTCCGGCGGGCGAGGCCGTCCCTCCAGGAAGACCACCATGCTCCCCACCGCCGAAGTGCCCATGATGTTGGAGATGTCGTAGCACTCGATGCGCTGGGGCAGGGCGGGCAGGTTCAGCTCCTCCTGAAGCTCCTCCAGGGCTGCCCGCGTCTTGCCCGTATCGGCCAGCCATTTGGCTCGCATCATCCGAAGGGCCTCGTGCGCGTTCTCCTCTGCCATGGCTACCAGGCGCCGCTTCTCCCCTCGCTGCGGCGCCACCAGCGCCGTCTTGCGCCCCCGCATCTGGGAGAGCCAGGCCTGGATGAGAGGGGCCTCGCTGGCCCGGCAGGGCAGGAGGATGCGCTGGGGCACGTAGGTGGCCGACTGGTAGAACTGCTTGAGGAAGCTGGCCATCACCTCCGCCGGAGGCTTCGCCTGAGGCGAATCCGCCTTTGGCGGAGGATGCGCCTCCGGCGCATGCTCCCCCGGCTCGTCGCTCACCCCCTCCAGGGTGAAAGTGTCGCGGCCGATCACCTTACCGGCCCGGATGAAGAACACCTGCACGCAGGCCTGATTGTCCTCCCGCGCCAGCCCAAACACGTCCGTGTCGATGAACTCGGTGGTGGCCATGGCCTGGCGCTCGCTGACCTGCTCCACGGCCCGGATCTGGTCGCGCAGGACGGCCGCCCGCTCGAACTCCCAGCCCTCCGCTGCTTCCTCCATCTTCTGGCGCAGTTCCCTGATCACCTTGTCGGCTCGACCCTCCAGGAAGAGGATCACCTGGCGGATCACGCTGTCGTACTCCTCCTTGGTGCAATAGCCGGAGCAGGGGGCGATGCAGCGATGGATGTAGTAGTCGAGGCAGGGGCGGGGGTCGCTGCCGGTGATGGCCTTGGTGCAGGAGCGCCAGGGGAAGAGCTTCTTCACCAGGTCCAGCGTCCGGCGCACAGAGCTGGCGCTGGCGTACGGCCCAAAGTAGCGGCTGCCCCCATCGAGCTGGGCGCGACGGGTGATCTCCACCCGCGGCCAGGGGTCAGCGAGGTCGATCTTCAGGTAGGGGTAGTGCTTGTCGTCCTTGAGGCGCACGTTGAAGAACGGCTGGTGGCGCTTGACCAGGGTCGCCTCCAGGATGAGGGCCTCCTGGGCAGAGTCGGTGACGATGAACTCGAAGTCGGCGATCTGCTCCACCAGGCGGCGGGTCTTGGGCTCGAAGCTGTGGGGGGAGCCGAAGTAAGAGCGGACACGGCTGCGCAGGTTGGCCGCCTTGCCCACGTAGATGACATCGCCCGCCCCGTTGCGCATGATATAGACGCCCGCACGGCTGGGCAGAGCCTTTAGCTGGGCCTGTAGCGAATCGGCGCTGGTGCTCTCCATCGTCATTCCATTGTATCGCGGCGGTCTCGGCCCCCTCAACCGGAGGAGCTCTCTCTATGACTTGTTCGCCGTCGGTGGGTTCTAAATCGACACTGCGGGATAAATCCCGCAGCTTGTGATGTCGAATCTATGAAGCCGCGGGTTTCAACCCGCGGGGTGGTTCCCTGAGCGGCAGCGAAGCGGTGGCTCTTTACATTGGCGCCAGGGACGGAATAATATACTTACCTGCCTGCCGGCAGGCAGACTCGACGACGCTGCGCTCTTCCGCCAAGGAGGAACAGTGCCAGGCAGAACCAAACAATCAGGCCCGTTGGCCCTCTTTTCCTTCCTGCTCGCCCTCCTCGCCCTGGCGGCGGCCTGCGGTGGAGGGGAGAAGAATGGGCAGCCGCCGGGCACGCCGGGCCCG
>JAUYDU010000460.1 GCA_030691665.1 Chloroflexota bacterium | reverse complement strand
GTTGCCAGCTAACTTCCCGTTGCCAACGGGATTCAACGCCAGTAGAGGGATGTAACCTCTACCTTTGTCTAGCTAGTCCTATGCGGTTGTTAAGGTACTGTTGGCTGTTGCCAACGTAGCTATGATGCTACAAAATGGCCTGTTGTACGACACGAAAACCGCATTGGATAATCGTCACCCAGGCCGTCAGGGTGTGCTGCGCGAACAAGAACGACGGGAGAAGGAAAGCGCGATGCCCTTCTCGATCGCCAGGGCCACCATGTCCGCGGCGTTGGCCTTGAGGAGGGCGCTCTTGCCGGCTTCAGCCCAGACGCAGAACAGGCCCTTTGGGGGCCTGCGATGACCTTGGGACGCATTCGCGGCGTCAGAGCGGCCTCTCGCGCGTTTCTCACGGCACGGTCTGTTTGTGGCTGGGGCCACCGGCTGGGTCCGAGCCGCCAGCTCACCCTGGCGGGGTGTTCTTGCCCGGGGACCCCTGGGAGGCTGCCCCGGTCCGCTGGCGGGCGAGCCCTGGGGCTGGGAAGCAGGCGCCGCCGGCTTGCCGGCGCCGCTGGATGGCGGCCGCGACCCCACGACGCTCTTGGCTATGTCGACGAAGGACTTGACCGAGATGTAGCCCGGACAGGTCAGGCAGACCATGTATGGCACGCCCTGGCGCCTCAGCTCCGCCAGCGCCTCCTCGGCCAGCTCACGCTTCAGACGCTCCAGATTGCCCAGCTCCAGGTCCAGCCGGAATCGCTCCCCATGCTTCTCCTTCAGTGTGCTATCCAGCGTGGCCAGCTCGCTTTCCTTGGCCCTTATCTCCTGGTCCACGCGGGCCAGCGCCTACCCCTTGCTCATCGCTTCGGCACGGATTTGGGTCTCAAGGCTGGCCAGCCTGCGCTGGCGCTCCGCGTTCATCTCTTCGTCCAAGCTGGCATCCAGCTTCCGGCGCCGCTCACCCAGGAGGCGCTCCACCTCGGCCACGTCCCTACGCCTGGACCTGATCTGTTCGCCCAGCCCATCCCGCCCCAGAGCCAGCTCCCGGGCGATGGCATTGACTTTCGTCTCATCCTCATCCAGGTGGACCTTCACCCACTCCGCTGCCGACAGTCTTGCGTCAGCCATCACGGCCTTCAGCCGGTCACGCGCCGCCGGCGTCAGCCTGAAAGTGACCACCGGGTGAGCTAGCTCGTACCTTAGCCTGCTGGGTGGCTTCTTCCTGCGCTTTGCCATCTCCTATACCCCTCCCTGATACCATGTCGAATACCATATCCCCGATACCATAGGCGGAATAAGTTTCCACAGGGGGATCCCAGAGTGGAGGGGTCACCCCCCATCCCCCCTATGGCACCCTACCTGGGGGCCTAGTCCAGTCGGGATGTCCCGAGGGGGAGCGCCTGGACCCTCGCCGCCATGATTACCTCCGCCTGGGACCCGGACCGGGGGACACGGGCCTCAGTGCGAGGCTCATCATCTCCTGGATCTGGGCCAGGAGGGTGGCCTCCATCTCCAAGCGGACCCCAAGCAGCACATCCACAAGCGCCTGCTCCGTCTCCCGCTGGAGCTGGGCGGCGAGTTCTTGGACGAGTTGGTTCAACTCCACCGTTACCTTCTGGGTCACTATCATCTCCTGAACCATCGCAACCCGGTCTGTTCGAGACGTTGGCAAGGACCACTCGAGGCCCCCACAGTCCATCACCGGGCTCTGGCACCAGGAGGGCGCCACCTGCCATCCACCGCCTGCCGCCACACACTGGGCCCAGCACCTGGGCAAGGCTAAGCAGTGAACCTAGCCCGGGCCAGGCGCTTCATAATCCACGTCCACCACAGAAGGCGCACCGGACCACCGCGTCGGGCGGGCAGCGGTTGCCCAGGCCGAAGACGCACCCCTCCCACCCGTACAGCTCCCTCACCAGCCGCTCCAGGGACTCCCACTGGTCAAGCGCTTCGGCGTACCGGCTTCCGAGGGCTGCCACGACATCCTCCTCCCGGCACAGCCGCTCGTTCAACTCCCGCAGCCAGTCGGAGCCGACGCGGAGCCGCTCCAGCAGCCGGTCCCGCGCGGCCTCCCGCCGCTTCCGGTCCTGCTCGGTCTCGGGGGGCTGCCCCGCCTTCAGCCTGTCCAGGAACTCAGCCTTCATCACCATCACCACACTTCGCTACCGTTCAGGAAGAAAACACTTGCCACACTTGCCACGGTGTATCTGGAGAAGCCCAGAATCGTATGTGGCAAGTGGCCCCGCGACTTGCAACGACTTGCCACCACTTGCCACAGGGGCAGACCTCCTCCGGCGGTGGCCGTTGCAAGTGGCGTTGCAAGTGCCAGATATAAACGTGGCAAGTCCCCAACGACTTGCCACATATGAGTCCATATCTGCGTGGCAAGTGTGGCAAGTGTTTTGCCCAAAGTTTTCACAGCGCGTGTGGTGATGATGATGTGTGGTGCTCTGTACAGCTTCACGCCTGCCTCCTGGTGAACCGCCACGTGCTGCTCCTCCTCGTGCAGTCCCGCTCTATGACGAAGTAGTTGGTGAGAGTGTCCTGGGTGAGCTGGATGCGCCGCCCCAGGGACTGGGCCCCCTCGATGCCCAGGCGGACTCCGTCCACGTCGGCGATGGCCTGCAGCTCCCCCAAGAGCGCCGTGGTGGTGACCCACCGCCCTTCGTTGGGGGCGCCCCCTGGCCCCGTGCCCGAGAGCCACGAGTCCAGCACGTGATAGAGGGCGTCCTCCTCCACGGCATAGGCCGCTTGGTCCGTGGGCAGCCGCCGGAGGATGGACTCCATGCGAGAACTCACGCCCAGCGCCGTGGCTATCCGCATCGCCACCGCCGCGAAGTCCGCCAGCCGCACGGTCCCGGGTATGGAGGATGGCCTCGGCGTCCTGATGGTGGCGTTCACCGCGTCTGCCAACTCCGATAGGACGGCGTTCCTTGAATCCAGCACCCGCGCCATCTCCTGGTACTCGGAGCCGAAGGAGGGGAGCCGCTCCATCCGGAAGAGCAGGAGCCTCTCGGAGACGTCGTCTCGCCGGAACCGTGGAGTCCTGGCGGTCAGGGCCACGAAGGCCCGGGGCCAGAAGGTCTCCAGCTCGTTGGTAGTGTAGAGCTTCCGCCTGCGCACCGCGTGGCCCGTGGCCGTGCGGGCCAGGGCGTCGTTGAGCCACTTCAATCGCCCGTCCACGTTGTCGAAGACCACGAAGGGGGAGTTGGTTATGGCCGCCGTGTAGTCCTCTTCCCTCTCGATGGGGGTCACCTCGAACCTCCTGCCGAAGAGGGCCTTGCCCACCCTCCTGAAGGCCGAGGTCTTGCCGCTGCCCTTGGGCCCGAGAGCGAGAGGTATCGCCTTGGTGGGCTGCACCGTCTCGAAGTAGAGCCCTATCCACCAGCAGAGAAACAGGAGCCGCTGCTCGTCGGGGGTGTAGACGACCTCGCCTCCGGGAACGAAGTTCAGGCGGCCCAGCACGGCCGACTCTATGGCGCCCTGGCTCCCGGGCTCGTACTCCCAGGCCTCGTAGTCGGGTACGGGGAGGAAGAGGACGCCGTGGTCGCCGTTCCGGGCCAGGGAGACCTTCTTCCCGTCCAGGACGTAGACCCTCCCGTTGCCGCCGTCTATGAGCGCCTGGTTGGAGTCAGGGTCGTAGTGGCTGTGCTGACGCACCGTGGCGGACTCACCCTTCAGGTGGGCGTAGACCTCCACGTCCTGGAGCAAGTAGTTGTAGAAGCGCTCCGAGGCGTTGACGCCGTAGCGGGCGTTGGCGATGACCTTGAAGCCGAAGTCGCCTATCTCGCAGAGGGCGCGGGTCAGCTCGTCGAAGTAGTAGCGCCTACCCTCGGCGGAGACGAAGCTCCCCCTGGCCGCCATGTCCGCCACGATGTCCCTGGAGCGCTGGGCCATGGCGTTCTCTGGGGTCGGCTCCTCCTCCATGGGCTTGGCCAGGGAGTAGACGTCCGAGAGCGTGTGGCCCAAGGCGAGGAAGTCGTCCACCCCCACCTTGGCGCCCTCGGGGCCCGGAGGGAGGCGCACCAGGGAGACGGCGGCGCCCCGGCGCCGGAGATGGGCGGCGAGGCGCTCCAGGGCGGCCCTGACGCCCTCCTTCTCCACGACGTCGGAGTCGAAGGCGAGGTAGGCCTGCCTGGGGCCGTGGGGCCCCTTCCATGCCACGTAGTCCAGCTCGGCGCTCACGGTGACGCCGCCGAACCTGTTCCTGGCCTTCCAGTTCCACACCCCGGAGATGTTCAGGGCGCAGGCCCCCGCCGATGCCAGGGCGTCGGCCTTCTTGGCGCCTTCGGTGACGAGGATGGGGACTGATGGGTCGGCCAAAGAGTCCCTGCAGTGGGGCGGGACGTCCAGGCGGCCGGCGCTGCCAGCCGGGGTCTCGTACTTCACGATGCGCCCACGGTTGTCCTTGCGGGGATGGTCGGGGCGCACCTGGCATCCGGCGGCGGCGCCGTCCACGCCATGGAGGGGGACGACGAGGGCCTGCGCTCGCTGCTGTGATGAGGCGAAGCCCAGCTCCTTCAGCAGGGTCTTGCCCATGGCCGTTCGGTAGCCGCGCTCCCGGATCACCTCGTCGCTTATGGCCGAGGCCCGCAGTTGGCGGTAGTGGTCGGCCAGGAGATCAGGGATGGCAGATGAGAAGACCGGGCCATCCGCTGCATCTGAAGCAGCTGGCTGCATACCTAGTCCTCACGTGTGCCCGTCTTGAGCAACTCCTCGATCGCATCAATCGGAATCAAGCACCGTCTACCAACGTAGATCGCGCGTACCTTTCGGCTCCACACCAACTCCCAGAATTTACTCTCTGAGATGCCCACGATGTCCGCTGCCTCTCTCACACTGCGCGTGCGCCGCTCCATATGCTCCTGGCTCATGATGCTGACCTCCATCTCACCCACCATCTTGACAAATACTAGGGCGGGGGAGAGAATAGTGTCAACTTGGCAGCCATGTGGCATAATACCCGACAGGAGGCAGTATGCGATGGTACGAGGTTCCCCCCGACACGATGGCCCGCATCATCGAGAGGCGAAAGCGGGGCGACAGCTACGTCAGCATAGGACGTGATGAGAAACTGGACCGCCGTGCGGTGGCACGGATCGTTAGGGAACATGGAGAACACCAGTCTGTCGCGGCTGCCGCCCGGAGCGCCGAGTTGCTGGGGCTCTTTCGCATCCACGTGGAGGAGATGCGAAAGGCGGCAGAGGCGCTGTTGGAGCTTGCTGCCAGTCCATCCGTGAGGCGCAGGCTGTTGCCCGTGGACGCTCGTATTGAAACGCTCCTCCATGCCAAGTTGTCGGCGCAGTTTAGGGCTCAACCTGTGCTTGTCCCCTATCCCGAGGGGAGTCCAGAAGACAAAGCCCAAGAGTCGGAGCTTGAACTCAGACAGGCGGTGGCGGAGCGCCAGGCCACACGGAGGGCTCGCGCTGTTGTTGAGGGACTAAGATCCCACGTCCCCGACCTCGCGGCGCGCGTGAAGGGGTGGAACCAGGCCGCAGCGAGCTACTCGAACGCCTGGCAGCAGTTGGTGGAGTACGCTCGAAGTAAGGATGTGCCCAGCGCGTACTTGGAGGCAGCAGCGAAGCACGCTATCGGCTGGACGACAGGGGATTGGTGGGTGGACATGCACGACCAGATCGAAGAGAAGGCAAAGGTTTGCGTTCGCGTCCTTCTTCAAGAGCCGGGCTGGAAGCAGCGTGCTAGGGGCCTCGGCCAGTGGCTAGTCGAGTTCGACGGTGCATACGAGAAGCTCGAGGAGCTGCTTACCCCACCCCGTCTTGACAAGATGCTGATAACGGAACACTGCCAATTCTGCCCAGTGCCATAGAGTGAGAAGAGGAGGAAGCCGATGCGCGGTCACTTGACGAAAAGAGGCGAGAACTCTTGGACCATCGTTGTAGATGTGGGGAGAGATCCAGCCACGGGCAAGCGCCGCCAGCAGTGGGTATCCGTGAAGGGCACCAAGCGCGACGCCGAGAAGCGCCTGGCCGAGATACTGACCGAGCTTGACAAGAGCGGGTATGTCAAGCCCACGAAACTCACCGTGGGCGACTTCCTGGAGCGATGGCTGACTGACTATGTACGGCCAAACGTGGCCCCTCTGACAGCCGAGGGGTATGAGCACATCGTCCGAAAGCACCTTACACCCACCCTCGGTAACATTCCTTTGGCCCAACTCGCGCCCGACCACCTACAGCACTACTGAGCTTGTCCCGTAGACCTGTTATCCGAGGTTGCGCTCCGCTTGGCGCTGCCTCCAGACTCCGTCAATCGGAGCTACTGGTTCCGACCTCGGTCGGTCAATGAGCCGTAAGGGAGTCCCTCCACTCAGTTCCACCGGGCC
>JAUYDU010000428.1 GCA_030691665.1 Chloroflexota bacterium | reverse complement strand
ATCGCAGACCTGAGCATACAGAACGGGCCTAGCCTCTGTAAAGGCGAAGGGGTGACTGGCTCAGGTGTGGCGGGCGGGGGTCGGCCTGCGGGTTGATGGCCATGAACAAAATGATTCGACGCAAGGCAGGGCTGTCCGCCATGCGGACTCCGCCTCTGCGGATGGCGGAGAAGGCTGGGATATCGGAAGTGCCATGCATGCCCCCGCCTTATGGTCACTAATGAATTAGTGACGCTGAGCGCGGGGTGATGTAGCGGAGGCCTTCGGGCCTCCATCAAATGGGGTGGAAGCCTAAAGGCTTCCGCTACATCCGCCGTGTCGAGCTTGGGCCTTTATTTCCTAAAGGACCTAAAGGTCTGCAGCTACGACTCCAACAGCCCCCGGCGGTGATGTTCCCTCCGACGCTACTCCTCCCCCTCCTCCTGGCCGCTGGCTGCCTGCTCCTCGTCCCTGGACCGGCGCTTCTCCTTGATGCGAGCCGCCTTGCCCGTCAGGCCGCGGAGGTAGTACAGCTTGGCCCGCCGCACCCGGCCGCGCCGCAGCACCTCCACCTTCTCCAGGCGGGGCGAGTGCACCAGAAACGTCCGCTCCACCCCGACGCCGTGGCTTATCCGCCGCACCGTGAAGTTGGAGCTGCTGCCCGCCCGCCGCTGGCGGATAACCACACCCTCGAATACCTGCGTCCGCTCCCGGTCACCCTCCACCACCTTGGCCTTCACCCGCACGGTGTCGCCGGGGCGAAAGCCCTGGTTCTCGGGACGTTCCTTCAGCCCTGCCAACGATGTCAAGTCCGTCATGTCAACGCCCTCTAGTGAACTACTAGCTGGGTAGGTTCGTCAAGAGCCACTGCCTCTCGTCTTCCGTCAGATCGGCCCGCGCCAGCAAGTCGGGCCGCCGCTGCGCTGTGCGCAGGAGGCTCTGCTGGCGGCGCCAGCGGGCGATCTCGCCGTGATTCCCCGAAAGCAGCACCTCCGGCACCCCCATCCCCCGGAAGTCCGCCGGCCGCGTGTACTGCGGATACTCCAGCAGGCCCTGGCTAAAGGAATCGTCTGCCGAAGACTCGGGCGAGCCCAAGGCGCCGGGGAGTTGGCGCACGACGGCGTCCACCACCACCATCGCCGCCAGCTCGCCCCCCGAAAGAACGTAGTCGCCGATGCTGATCTCATCGGTCGCCAGGTGCTCGTGCACGCGCGCGTCCATGCCCTCGTAGTGCCCGCAAATGAGGATCAGCCTGTCGTGACGGGCCAGCTCCACCGCCACCCCCTGATCGAAAAGCCTGCCCTGAGGGGCGAGCAGGATGACCGGCCCCTGCTCCGCTGCCTGGCCCTGAACACTCTCCACGGCGGCGAACAGCGGCTCTGCCTTCATCACCATGCCCGGGCCGCCACCGTAGGGGTAGTCGTCCACCGTGCGATGCTTGTCGCTGGCGTAGTCCCGAATGTCGTGGACGAAGATCTGCACCAGCCCCTTCTCCACGGCCCGCTTGACGATGCTCTCCTCGAAGGGCCCGCGGAACATGCCCGGAAAGATTGTGAGAATATCGATGCGCATCTTAGTCCCGTCTACCGCAAGCTAGCGCCTGGCCTCGACCGCACCCCTATGGTCACTGAGAGAACAAACCGTCAGCCACAGATGGACACAGATTGCCACTGATTGGTTGGCACAGGCTCGATTGGCCCACCAATCTGTGCGTTGTCTGTGCAAATCTGTGGCAACCCAAATAGTTCATGGCCTTCAGGCTGCGGTCGAGCCCCCTCCAGCCCGCTCCACCCCTTCCGCCGTCGCCACGTGGTCGCCCGCCTCCCCGCGCAGGGTCTCCAGGGCGTGCGCCAGCACCGGCAAGAGTTGCCCCAGGTTCTGGCGCACCCCCCGCTCGCTGCCCGGCAGGTTGACGATAAGGGTACGACCCCGCACGCCGGCCACCGCCCGGCTGAGCATGGCCATGGGCGTGTGCTTCAGCCCCTCCTGGCGCATCGCCTCAGCCATGCCCGGCACCAGCCGCTCCACCACCGCCAGCGTCGCCTCGGGAGTGGCGTCCCGCGGCGACAGGCCAGTGCCGCCGCTGGTCAGGATCAGGTCCAGCCCCCCCTCGTCGGCCCACTGCCGCAGGCGCGAAGCGATGACCTCCTTCTCGTCAGGCACCACCTCGTACTGCTCCACCGTCGCCCCCAGCGAGGCGACCAGCTCGCGGATGGCGGCGCCGCTGGTATCGGCCCGCTCGCCCCGAGCCCCCTTATCGCTCACCGTGAGGATACCGACGCGAAATCCCATCGCGATCCCTTCAGACAAATTGCCCTAATTTCCCTAAAAACTTGGCCCACCTACTTGACAGGAAATAGGCTGGTGGTATGATATGGGGCACGGTGGGGAGGAGTGGGGGCTTCTCCCTCTTCGTTTCTTCGCTCCCCGATGATAGCACAGGCCTGAGTCCGGGGGAAGCCCCCACTGTGTAGGTGATCGGTTAACGGCTGGTGAGAAGGTTTTTCGCGACCCCAGCCTTGCGCCAGAGGCGCATCCGCCTCTGCGGATGGCGGAGGAGGCTGGGGCATCGAAAGCCCTATGCATGCCCCCGCCTTTAGGCGGGGGTGGAGAAGAAACCTACCGATTATGAACCAGCCACCTCTAACAGTCATGACTGGAGCCTTGGCTTGATCCTTTCGGGCACCTACGACCACACCCTCGACGACCGCGGGCGGGTAGCCAT
Source organism: Chloroflexota bacterium (assembly GCA_030691665.1). Lineage (GTDB taxonomy): Bacteria > Chloroflexota > Dehalococcoidia > SM23-28-2 > SM23-28-2 > JAUYDU01. The sequence goes on along the minus strand of JAUYDU010000428.1, from coordinate 10,798 downwards.
CCCCGCTCTCTACCGCCACCTATTCGCCGAGGGCCTGATGCTGGCGGAGGCCCCCGAGGGCTGCGTCCTCGTCTACACCAAGCAGGACTTCGAGCTAGCAGCCCAAGAGTACATGCGTGAGCCCATCACCAGCAAGCGGGTCCGCCAGCTTCAACGAAGCTTCTTTCCCTCCGCCTGGCCCGCCGATCTCGACCGCCAGGGGCGGGTGCTCGTGCCCGCGGCCCTCCGCCAGTGGGCTGAGCTCAACGGAGCCGTCGTCGTTTGCGGCCGCGGCGTCTGCCTGGAGATCTGGAACCCCCAGCGCTGGCAGGAGCAAAAGGCCCGCTCAGACCGGGTCGCCGCCGGAGAGGAGGAGTAGCGGGCCCATGAGCGCCGCCACCCAGTCCACCCTCAGCCACACCCCGGTCATGCTGGACGAGGTGGTGCACGCCCTGGCCGTGCAGCCCGGCGGCCGCTATGTCGACTGCACCGTCGGCGGCGGCGGCCACGCCGAGGCCATCCTCGAGGCGGCCTCGCCCGGTGGCCTCCTCCTCGGCATCGATGCCGACCCCCGCGCCCTCCAGGCAGCACGCAGCCGCCTGGCCCCCTTCGCCGATGCCGTCCTCCTCGTCGAGGGCAACTTCCGCGACGTCGAGGCCATCTGCCGCAGCCACGGCTTCGCCCCCGTCCACGGCATCCTCTTCGACCTGGGCCTCTCCTCCCTGCAACTGCTGGACGAAGCGCGGGGCTTCAGCTTCCAGCTCGAAGCCCCCCTGGACATGCGTTTCAGCCCCCACCAGACGCTCACGGCGGCGGACATCGTCAACACCTACGATGAGCAGGCCCTGGCCAACCTCCTCTGGCGTTACGGGCAGGAGCCCCTCAGCCGCCGCATCGCCCGCCGCATCGTCCAGGAGAGGCCGTTCCACACCACGACCCAACTCGCCAAGACGGTGGAGAAGGCCGCCGGCCGCCGCCACCATCGCCTGCACCCGGCCACCCGCACCTTTCAAAGCCTGCGCATCGCCGTCAATCAGGAGCTGGAGAACCTGGCGGCCGCCCTGGAGCAGAGCCGCGACCTGCTGGGCTACGGCGGGCGACTGACGGTCATCAGCTTCCACTCCCTGGAGGACAGCATCGTCAAGAACTTCTTGCGCCAGGAATCGCGCCACTGCATCTGCCCGCCCGACGTGCCGGTCTGCGTCTGCGGCCACAAACCCACCCTCAGGCTCATCACGCGGGGCGCCGTCAAGCCCTCGCCGGCCGAGGTAGCGGCCAACCCCCGCTGCCGCAGCGCCCGCCTGCGGGCGGCGGAAAGGCTTTAGAGGTGGGGAACTAGATGGGAGCCACAGGCAATGGCCATCGCTGATCGGCGACACGCCCCTCGGGCCGCAGGGCGGCCGCTGGCCATGCCAGCGGTACTGACCATCGCCCTGGTGGCCATCGCCGTGGCGGCCGTGCTGCCCCTGCTTCAGAGCAGCCAGGCCACCACCATCAGCGACAACGTTCGCCAGTTGGAGCGAGCCCGCAACGACTGGCAGGCACGCACCCACGAGCTGGAGGCCGAGATCGCTACCCTGGGAAGCCTCGACCACATCGAGAAGGAGGCTCGCGAGCGTCTGGGCATGGTACCGCCCACAGACACGATCTACCTCATCGTGGACGTGCCCAGCCCACCGGAACAGTTCGTCCCTCTCCGCTTCCTGCCCCCTAAGCAGAAGAAGGCGGAAAAGGCGCAGTCCTGGTGGGAGTCCCTCCTCGACCAGTTACCCCTACCCTAGGAGCCAGACGCCAGAGGCGTCCGCCCCCAGCGGAGGCGGGGATGCCCGGCCAAACAGCAGACGAAGCGCACTGACAACCGACAGGTTGGCAGGCAAGGAACCTGTCCTGAGCGAAGCGAAGGATAACCGACGATGGCAAGACAGGGGAATGGGGTCTCCAAGCGGCTAGGAGTACTCGTCGTCATCCTGGCGGTGGCCGCCCTCGCCCTGGTGGGCCGCCTGGCCCACCTCCAGCTCGTCAGCTACCAGGCCTATAGCGAGCAGGCCCAGGACGAACACCTCACTCTCCTCACCCTGAACCCCCGCCGCGGTGCCATCCTCGACCGCAACGGCTATCCCCTGGCCGCCAGCGTCGACGCCTACGACGTCCTGGTCGACCGCAAGGTGTGGGACGACCCTGTTCGCGCCCGGCGCTGGGCCGAGGCCCTGGCCGACGTCCTCAATCGCCCCACCGAGGACATCCTCAAAGACCTGGACACATCCGTGACCCGCGAGGCCGTCGTCAGCCGCGGTCTCGACTACCAGGCCAGCTTGAAAGTGGAGGCGCTCGACCTGCGCGGCGTCAGGTTGGTGCGCGGCAGCCGTCGCGTCTACCCCGAGGGGAACATGGCGGCCCCCCTCATCGGCTTCGTGGGACGAGACAACGTCGGCCTCACCGGCCTGGAGGCCGACTTCAACCAGGACCTGGCGGGCGCCTCCGGTTCCCTCCTCTACGAGCGCGACGGCCGGGGCGAAGAGATACCCTACGGCTACCGCAAGCAGGTGTCGCCCCAGCCGGGAGCCGACGTCATCCTCACCATCGATCGCTTCATGCAGCGCCTGGCCGAACACGAGCTCGACGCCACCATCAAGAAGCACCAGGCCAGCGGCGGCAACATCATCATCATGAACCCCCGCACCGGGGCCATCCTGGCCATGGCCAGCCGCCCCTCCTTCGACCTCACCCGCCTCAACCTCGCCGACGAGAGCCAGATAGACCTCTACCGTAATCGGGCCATCACCGACCTGTACGAGCCGGGCTCTGTGTTCAAGGCGATAACCATGGCCGCCGCCCTCAACGAGGGCCTGGTATCCCCCGACAGCACCTACGTGGACGAAGGCGTGGTCTCCCTCTCTGGCTGGACCATCGCCAACTGGGACTACGGCGCCCACGGCACCCAGACCGCCACCCAGATCCTCTCCAAGAGCCTGAACACCGGCGCCGTCTGGCTCAGCCAACTCCTGGGGCCCGACCGCTTCTACGACTACGTGTACCGCTTCGGCTTCGGCCAGCCCACCGCCGTCGGCCTGTCCGGAGAGGCCCCAGGCCAGGTGCGCACCCCCGCCGACGACGTCTGGACAGAGGTGGATATGGCCACCAACTCCTTCGGCCAGGGCATCAACGTCACCCCCTTACAGCTAATCACCGCCATCTCGGCCATCGCCAACGGCGGCAAGCTCATGCAGCCCTACCTCGTCCAGGAGATCCAGCGCGGCGACCAGCGCCAGGTGTTTCAGCCGGTAGAGGTGCGCCAGGTGATCACCACCGAGGCGGCTCGCACCCTCACCCAGATGATGAACGCCGTCGTAGACGGCATCACCATGATGTACGCCATCTCCGTTCCCGGCTACCGAGTGGCCGGCAAGACGGGCACGGCATCCATCTCCGTCCCCGGCGGCGGCTACAAACCCGATACCTACATCGCCTCCTTCGTCGGCTTCGTGCCCAGCGAAGACCCCGTCCTCGCCATGCTGGTAAAGATCGACGAACCCAAGGACGTGCCCTGGGGCTCAGCGGTGTGCGCGCCCGTCTTCGCTCGCCTGGCCCAGTCGATCCTCACCTACCTCAAGGTGCCGCCGTCGCCCGAGGCTCTAGTCCAGGAAAGTCCTTAGGGGTAAAATCGGGACATGCTCACCCTCCAAGACATAACAGGCGGCCTCGGCCCCCTGATAGCCGCCGCCAGCGGCCCGCCGCTGGCGGGGCAGCCCTTTGCCAGGGTAGCCATCGACTCGCGCCAGGTCCAGCCCGGCGACCTCTTCCTGGCCCTGCCAGGCGAGCATCGCGATGGCCACGACTTCATCGCCGATGCCATCGCCCGCGGCGCTACCGGCATCGTCGGCCAGCAGCAACCAGCCCACCTCCCCGACGAGGTGTTCTTCTTCCGCGTGGGCAACACCCTGGCCGCCCTCCATCGCCTGGCCGCCTACTGGCGAGCCAGGCACAAGGTGAAGGTGATCGGCATCACCGGCAGCGTCGGCAAGACCACCTGCAAAGAGCTGACGGCCTCCGTCCTCAGTCACACCTACCGCGTGCTCAAGAGCGAGGCCAATCTGAACACCGAGATCGGCCTGCCCCTGGCTCTCCTGGAACTTGGCCCACAGCACGAGCGGGCTGTGCTGGAGATGGGCATGTACGGCCGCGGCGAAATCGCCCTTCTCTGCCAGCTAGCGCGGCCTCACATCGGCGTGGTCACCAACGTCGGCCCCGTCCACCTGGAACGGCTGGGCAGCCTGGAAGACATCGCTGCCGCCAAGGCCGAGCTGGTGGAGAGCCTGCCGCCCGATGGCTGGGCCGTCCTCAACGGCGACGACCCCCAGGTCGCCGCCATGTCTGCCCGCACCAGCGCCCGCGTCGTTCTCTTCGGCACGTCGGCCCAGTGCGCCGTACGGGGCAGCGTCTTGGCCAGCGGCGGCCTGGAGGGCATCACCTTCCGCCTGATCTGCGGCGACGAGTCGGCCGACATTGCCACGCCCCTGCCCGGCCGCCACAACCTGTACAACGCCCTGGCCGCCGCCGCCGTGGGCCTGGCCGATGGCCTATCGTTAGAGGAGGTGGCCGAAGCCCTGACCAAGGCCGAGGTGCCCCTGCGCCTGCGCACCCTCAGCGGACCCCAGGGCAGCACCATCCTGGACGACGCCTACAACGCCAGCCCCGCCTCCATGCTGGCCGCCCTCGACCTGCTGGCCGAGCTTCCCGGCCGCCGCCTCGCCCTCCTGGGCGACATGCTCGAGCTGGGCGCCTTCGAGGAGGAGGGGCATCGCCTGGTCGGCGAAAGGGCGGCCCAGACCACCCATGTCCTCTACACCCTGGGGGAGCGCGGCCGCATCATCGGCGAGGCCGCTCAGCAGGCCGGCCATCAGCAGGTGCAGTTTCTGCCCTCCAGGGAGGAGGCAGCGACGGCCCTGCGCCAGACGCTGGCACCGGGCGACCACCTGCTGGTCAAAGCCTCTCGCGCTATGGCTCTGGAGACGGTGATCGAGGAACTGACGGGCTGAGATGGTCCGCGCCCTGGCTGTGGGAGCGATGGCTTTCGTTTTGTCGGTCGTGGCTGGGTATCCGCTGGTAGGCTTCCTGAGACGGCGCGGCCTGGGCAAGGAGATCAGCTCCGACGGCCCCGCCTCCCACCTGGCCAAGGCGGGCACCCCCACCATGGGCGGCATCCTCAGCTTCAGCCTGGTCCTGCCCATCACTCTGGCCGCTAACGTCGTCGATCGCCTCTCCATCCTCCTGCCCCTGGGAACCATCGTCGCCGCCGGCCTCCTGGGTCTGGCCGACGACCTGCGCACCATCATCGGCCGGGCCAGGACGGGCCTCAACAAGCGACTCAAGGTCCTGCTCCTCACCGCTCTCGGCCTCACCGCCGCCCTGGTGCTCTACTTCACCCTGGACATCCAGGACGTCAGGATCCCCTGGGCGGGCCAGTTCGACCTGGGCCTGGCCTACATACCGCTGGCGGTGCTGATCGTCGTCTTCACCACCACCGCCGTCGCCATCACCGACGGCCTGGACGGCCTGGCCGGCGGCACCACCGCCCTCGCCTTCCTCGCCTATGGCATCATCGCTCTCCTCCAGGACCAGACTTACCTGGCCACTTTCTCCTTCACGGTGGTAGGGGCCACCGCTGGGTTCCTGTGGTATAACACCTACCCGGCCCAGGTTTTCATGGGCGACACCGGGGCCCTGGCCCTGGGCTCAGCCCTGGCGGTGGTGGCCCTCATGACCGGCCACTGGCTCCTCCTCCCCATCATCGGCATCGTCTTCGTCCTGGAGGGATTGTCGGACATCATCCAGATCGGCTACTTCCGCCTGACGGGGGGTCGGCGCATCTTCAAGATGAGCCCCCTCCACCACCACTTCGAGCTCCTGGGCTGGTCGGAGCCCCAGGTGGTGATGCGGTTCTGGCTTCTGGGAGTGGTGGGCTCCCTGCTGGGGGTAGCCCTGGCGGCTCAGGTGTAGGCGTGAGCTTGTCGAACGCTATGGAGAGCCAGCACAGCCCTGTAGTGAGCAACGCGAACCTATTCAAGGGCAAGCGGGTGACGGTGGTCGGCCTGGGCATCGAGGGGGTGGACCTCGTGCGCTTCCTCCACGCCCAGGGCGCTCGCATCACCGTCAGCGACGCCCGCCCAGCCGAGAGGCTCCAGGCCCGCCTGGAGCAGATCGCCGCCATCCCTGTCCACCTCTCGCTGGGGGCCAACGACCCCCGCGACATGGTGACCACCGACATCATCTTCGTATCGCAGGGCGTGCCCCTCGACCTGCCAGCGCTGGCCGAAGCGCGGAAGCGCGGCGTGCCCCTTAGTTCGATGTTCAAGCTCTTCCTCGAGCTCTGCCCAGGACCGGTAGCGGGCATAACCGGCAGCAGCGGCAAGACCACCACCACTGCCCTGGTGGGCGAGATGTTCCACCGCGACGGCCTGCCCCACTTCGTGGGCGGCAACATCGGCGTCGGCCTCCTCTCCCACCTGGGCCGTCTGACCTCCGACACCTGGGTCATCCTGGAGATAAGCCACACCCAGCTTCAGCTCCTGCCCGAACGCAGCCCCAACGTGGCCTGTGTCTTGAACATCACGCCCAACCACCTCGACCGCTTCTCCTGGGACGACTACCGCCGCCTGAAAGGCGACATCCTCCGCCACCAGAAAGCCGACGACTGCGCCGTCCTGGGCTACGACGACGCCGAGGCGCGCGCCCTGGCCCAGCGGGCTGCCGGCGAGGCGCTCTACTTCAGCCTGGCCTCAGACCTCCCCGGCGACGGCTCTTTCCTCCGCGACGGCTGGGCCGTCTGGAGGCGGCGCGGCCGCGAACAGAAGCTGTTCCCGTTCGAAAGCCTGCGTCTGCCCGGCCGCCACAACTGGTCCAACGCCCTGGCGGCGGCCGCCGTCGCCCGCGCTTGCGGCGTCAGCCCCCGAGCCATCGCCCAGGCGGCGGCCGAGTTTCAGGGCCTGCCTCATCGCCTGGAATTCGTGGCCAGCCTGGCCGGCGTCGACTACTACAACGACAGCATCGCCACCACCCCCGAGCGCACCCTGGCCGCCCTCCGCTCCTTCAGCCAGCCCCCGCTCCTCCTCCTGGGCGGGCGCGACAAGCATCTCCCCCTGGAGGAGCTGGCGGACGAGGCCTGTCGTCGCTGCCGCGGCGTCGTCTTCTTCGGCGAATCGGGCCCGCTTCTGGAGGAAGCAGTGCAGAGGGCAGCCCAGGACCGCCCGGCCGCTGACCGCCCTCGGCTGGTACGAGTCGCCAGCCTGGCCGAGGCGGTCGAGGCCAGCCAGGCCCTGGCCCAACCGGGCGACGTGGTGCTCCTCTCCCCCGCCTGCACCAGCTACGACGCCTACGACAACTTCGAGGAGCGGGGCGCCGACTTCCGCCGCCTGCTCCTAGCCCAGGCTTGTCCTGAGCACAGCGAAGGGAGGTGAAGCCATCGCCACGCTAGAGACCGGTCGTCTGCGGGCTGGCCCACCCGACTACGTCCTCATCCTGGCCACGGCCATGCTCCTGGTGGTGGGCCTTCTGGTCGTGTACAGCGCTAGCTTCGCCGTCGGCCACCTGGAGTACGGCAACACCAACTACTTCATCATCCGCCAGGCAGCCTTCGCCGTCGCCGGCGTCGCGCTGCTGTGGCTGTTCATGCGCCTCGACTATCACATCCTGCGCCCCCTCAGCACGCCCCTGATGATCATCGCCCTGGTGGGCCTGCTCGCCGTCCTCGTGCCCGGCATCGGCATCGAGCGCAACGGAGCCCAGCGCTGGCTCTCCCTGGGGCCGCTGCCGCCCCTCCAGCCCAGCGAGTTCGCTAAGCTGGCCATCATCGTCTACATCGCCGCCTGGCTGGACAGCCGCCGCGACGACATCAAGCACTTCTCCATGGGCTTCGTCCCCTTCACCCTGATGGTCGGCCTGGTGGCCGCCCTGGTCATGGTCGAGCCCGACATGGGCACTACCATCATCATCGTCCTCACCACCTGCACCCTGTTCTTCGTGGCCGGGGCGCCTCTCACCCACCTCTCCCTGCTCTTCGCCGGAGGGGGCCTCATGAGCTGGGCGGTCATCAATCTCGCCGACTACCGCATAGACCGGATCATCGCCTTCTGGCGCCCCGAGTCGGACCCAGAGGGCACCGGCTTCCACATCATCCAGTTGCTCATCGCCCTGGGCAGCGGCGGGCCGGCCGGCCTGGGCTGGGGCGCCAGCCGCCAGAAGTTCTTCTACGTCCCCGGCTCCCACACCGACGGCGTCTTCGCCATCGTCGGCGAGGAGCTGGGATTCATCGGCGCGGTGGCTATCATCGCCCTGTTCGCCTTCTTCGTCTATCGGGGAATACGCGCGGTCATGAACTCCCCCGATCACTTCGGCACCTATCTGGCAGTGGGGATCACTAGCTGGATCGCCTATCAGACGCTGATAAACATTGGCGGCATCACCCGCTCCATACCCCTGACCGGGGTGCCCCTGCCCTTCATCAGCTACGGCGGCTCAGCACTGGTGGCCCTCCTGGCCGGCGTGGGCATCCTCCTGAGCGTGTCCCGCTACGGCCGCGACCGCGCCCGCCTCTGGCGGGGGCAGACGGTCGGAAGCCGCCTTAGATTCCGTAGGGCGATGGGATGAGAGTAGTCTTTAGCGGCGGCGGCACCGGCGGCCACGTCTATCCCGCCCTGGCCGTGGCCGCAGCACTCGCCCAAGAGCTGAGCAGCGCCGAAGCGCTGGAGCCCCTCTACGTCGGCACGGCCAGCGGCGCCGAACGCGAACTCGTGTCCAGGGCCGGCCTGCCCTTCCGAGCCGTCGACGCCGGAGCAGTCCGCGGTCGCTCCCCCTGGGGACTGGCAACCAGCACCCTCAAGCTAGCCAGGGGCGTGACCCAGGCCCGAGCCCTCATCGCCGAGTTCCGCCCCCAGGCCATACTGACCACCGGCGGCTACGCCAGCATTCCGCTGGCAGTGGCCGCCCGCACCTCCGACCGCCTGCCCCTGATGGTCTACCTCCCCGACGTCCGTCCCGGCTGGGCCGTCCGCCTCATGGGCCGTCTGGCCCAGCGAGTCGCCGTCACCACCGACCGCTCTCTCCCCTACTTCTCCCCCGGCAAGGCCGTAGCCTGCGGCTACCCTGTCCGCGACACCTTCTGGCAGGTCAACAAGATCGAGGGGCGCCGCCGCCTCGGCCTCGACACCGAAGAGCGCGTCCTCCTGGTCGCCGGCGCCACCCACGGCGCTCGCAGCCTGAACCGGATCGTCGCCAAGCACCTTCCCCAGGTATTGGAGTTATGTCAACTTATCCACCTCAGCGGCCGCGCCGACCAGCCCCGCCTCGATCGCCTGCACCGCGACCTGCCCGACCGCCTACGCTCCCGCTATCACCTGCACGCCTACCTCTACGACGAGCTGCCCTGGGCGATGGCTGCTGCCGACCTGGCGGTGATGCGGGCCGGCGCCTCGGTGATGGGCGAACTGCCGGCCACCGCCCTCCCCGCCATCCTCGTGCCCTACCCCTATGCCGGCGGCCATCAGCGCCACAACGCCCGCTACCTGGCCGACGCCGGAGCTGCCCTGGTGGTGGAGGACGACAAGCTGAATGGCTTCCTGCCCCTGGTGGGCGAGCTCCTGGCCGATGAGCCGCGGCGAGCCACCATGGCCGAGGCCGCCCGCCGCCTGGCCAGACCCGACGCCGCCCGCAACATCGCTCGCCTCCTCCTGGAGGTAGCCCGGTGAGGACCAGGGGCATCCCCCAGCGCGTCCACCTGGTGGGCATCGGCGGCATCCACATGTCGGCCATCGCCCACATCCTCCTCACCTGGGGCCACCAGGTGTCGGGCTCCGACCTGAAGCTGTCGCCCCTCACCGACCGCCTTCAGGCCGAGGGGGCCATCGTCCACGAAGGGCACGACGCCGCCCACCTGGGCGATGCCGAACTCGTGGTCTACACCGCGGCCGCCCCCGCCGACAATCCCGAGCTGGCCGAGGCCCGCCGCCGCGGCCTGCCCATCCTCCTGCGGGCGGAGATGATCGCCCGCCTGCTCGAGGGCCGCCAGGCCGTCGCTGTCGCCGGCAGCCACGGCAAGACCACCACTACTGCCCTCATCGCCTTCCTGCTCCAGGAGGCCGGCTGTGACCCCACCTTCCTGGTGGGCGGCGAAATGGTCGACCTGGGCACCAACGCCCAGGCCGGCAGCGGCCAGCACATCGTGGTGGAGGCCGACGAGTTCGCCGGCGCCTTCCTCCACTATCACCCCCGACTCGCCGTCGTCACCAACATCGAGCCCGATCACCTGGACTTCTACGGCAGCTTTGGCCGCCTCACCGCCGCCTTCCGCCAGTTCATGTCCCAGGTGCCAGCCGACGGCTTCATCGTCGCCTGCGCCGATGACCCCACCCTGGCCGACATCCTGGCCCACCCCCAGGCCGACCCCCCTATCTGCGCCAGCGTGATTCGCTACGGACTGGACAAGGAAGCGGATTTTTCTCCTCAAAATCTTTTGCGAAAGGATGTAGGCGGGTATACTTTTCTGGTAAAATACGGCGGAGAGGCCTATGGGGCCTTCGAGACCCGCCTGGAGGGGATCCATCAGGTGAGGAACGCTCTGGCCGCTATCGCCGCGTCCAGCGTCTTCGGTCTGCCCCAGCAGGTCGTGCGGCAGGCCCTGGCCCGGTTTCGGGGCGTCCAGCGTCGGTTCCAGTTCGTGGGCGAGGCAGCGGGGGTCACCATCATGGACGACTACGCCCATCACCCCACCGAGATCCGCGCCACCATCGCCGCCGCCCGCCAACGCTTCCCTCACCGCCGCTTGGTC
>JAUYDU010000443.1 GCA_030691665.1 Chloroflexota bacterium | reverse complement strand
CCCCCACATCGTCCGCTACGAGGGGCTGGAAGGCGTGGAGCGGCACTACCAGGAGTGGGTGGAGCGCCGCCACGACCTAGGGTATGAGATCGACGGGCTGGTAGCCAAGTGCGATCCCTTTCAGCACTACGAGAGGCTGGGGGTGGTAGGACGCGAGCCCCGCTGGGCCGTCGCCTACAAGTTCCCGCCCATCCAGGCCACCACCAAGCTGCGGGCGATCGAGATCAACATCGGGCGGACGGGCAGCCTCAACCCCTACGCCGTGCTGGAGCCGGTGCGGGTGGGCGGCGTCACCGTTAAGCAGGCCACCCTGCACAACGAGGAGGACATCCGGCGCAAGGACATCCGCGTGGGCGATACGGTGATCGTCCAGCGGGCGGGGGAGGTGATCCCCCAGGTGGTGGGGCCGGTGGTCAGCAAGCGCACGGGCCGGGAGAAGGTGTTCGTGATGCCAGAGCGCTGTCCGGTATGCGGGACGGCGGTGATGCGGCCCGAGGGCGAGGTGATGTACTACTGCCCCAACCCAGCCTGCCCGGCCCAGGTCTTCCGCTGGCTGACCCACTTCGTCTCGCGGGGGGCGATGGACATTGAAGGGCTGGGCGAGTCCTGGTGCTACGTGCTGCTGGCTCAGGGGCTGGTGAAGGACCCAGCCGACGTCTACTCCCTGACCAAGGAGCAACTGGTGGGGCTGGAGCGGATGGGGGAGAAGAGTGCCGACAACCTGCTGGCGGCCATCGAGGCGAGCAAGGAGCGGCCGCTGAGCCGCCTGATCTTCGCCCTGGGCATCCGTCACGTGGGGGGCGAGATGGCGGCGATCCTGGCCAGCCACTTCGGGAGCATCGATGCCCTGGCCAGGGCGAGCCAGGAGGAGCTGGCGTCCATCCCGACCGTGGGGCCGAAGATCGCGGAGAGCGTCTACCAGTACTTTCGGGATGAGAGCAACCTGGGGGTGATCGAGAAGCTGCGGCGGGCGGGCGTCCGCCTGGCGGAGGAGGCGCCGCCAGCGCCGGCGGAAGGGCCGCTGGCAGGCCTGACGTTCGTCATCACGGGCACGCTGGCCTCGATGCCCCGCAGCCAGGCGGAGGAGCTGATCAGGCAGCTTGGGGGGAGCACGGGCGACAGCGTCGTCACCAGGAAGACCGACTACCTGGTGGTGGGCGAATCGCCAGGCTCCAAGTTGAAGAAGGCGCAGCAGTATGGGACGAAGCTGCTGACCGAGGAGGAGTTGCTGGCGCTGCTGAGGAAGCACGGGGCAATCTAGATTGGCACCGCAGCGGCCGAAGCGCGTTACGGGCAAGCAACTACTGAGGATTCTCGAAACCTTCGGATGGCGTGTGGAGCGTGTCAAGGGGAGCCATCACGTAATGAGACATCCGGACCACCCCCGAGTCACCTTGTCAGTCCCGGTGCATGGAAGGCAGACATAGCCAATCGGCACGCTGATGGATATCTTGAAGGATGCAGGCATATCGGCCGAAGAGTTCGCTCGGAAAGCGTAGGGACAAGTATGCAATACACGGTGATCCTGAGGCAGGATGAGGAAGGCAACTGGCTGGCTTCGGTTCCCGCCTTTCCGGGCTGCCACACCTGGGGCAAGACGAGAGAGCAAGCCCTGGTCAACGCTCGGGAGGCTATCGAGGGTTGCATTGAAAGCCTGAGGGCTACGGGCGATCCTGTACCTGAAGAGAAGCAGCCAGCGGAGGTGGCAACCATATCCGTCTGACTGAGCGCCGCCGATGTGAGACGAGGGTGCCGGGGAAGAACGGAGCAGTGAAGGCCTCCTGCCTGGGTGCCTTGGTGCTCGTGGCCCTGGCGGCGGCCGCGTGTGCCGGTGCCACTCCTGAGAGAACGGCGGCGCCGGCCCCTTCGGCAGCCTCAGGGCAGGCCCTGGCGACGGCTACGATTGGGGCAACGGCCCCGCCTACGGCAACCCCACAACCTATCGAGCCTGAACCCAGTCCATCGCCAGCGCGGGGAGGCACGCTGGCCCAGGTGGTGCGGGTGGTCGATGGCGATACGATAGAGGTGGCTATCGGCGGGGAGAAGTATCGGGTTCGATACATTGGCATCGACACGCCGGAGACGGTGGACCCCCGAAAGCCGGTGCAGTGCTTCGGGCGGGAAGCGAGCCAGCGCAACCGCGAGTTGGTGGAGGGGAAGACGGTGGAGCTGGAGAAGGACGTCTCGGAGACAGACGACTTCGGACGGCTGCTACGCTACGTTTGGGTGGAGGGCGAGATGGTGAATGCGGCCCTGGTGCGGGATGGCTTCGCCCAGGCCGTGAGCTACCCGCCTGACATCAAGTATCAGGACCTGTTCCGTCAGTTGGCACGGGAAGCGCGCGAGGCCGGTCGAGGGCTGTGGTCGGGCTGTCTGACGCCCTCGCCGACAACGGCGGCAGGCGTCTGCGACTACTCGGGCACCAGCCAGCCGGTGATCAAGGGTAACATCAGCAAGACCAGCGGCGAGAAGATCTACCACGTGCCCGGCGGCGACTTCTATGATAAAACGGTGGTCGACGAAGCAGCCGGCGAGCGCTGG
>JAUYDU010000388.1 GCA_030691665.1 Chloroflexota bacterium | reverse complement strand
CAACGACGGCGGCATCGCCCTGGGCCAGGCAGTGATCGCCTCGGCTCGCCTGTCGTCAGGGAAGGAGCGCTAGCTGTGTGCTTGGCTATACCGGCGCGGGTCATCGAGGTCAACGAAGGCGTGGGGCTGGCGGAGCTGGCTGGGGTGGTGCGCGAGGTGAGCTTCATGCTCCTGCCCGATACGAAGGTGGGCGACTACGTCCTCCTGCACGCTGGCTACGCCCTCCAGAAGGTGGATGAAGCCGAGGCCGAGGAGACCCTGCGTCTCCTGGCTGAGTTCGCCGAGGCCGGGAGGGAGGCAGCTGGTTCATGATTGGTGGGCTTTCGTCTCCCAAGGTTACACACGACCCCAGCCTGAAGGCTGGGGCATGGGGAAGCAAATCCGATGCCCCCGCCTTTAGGCGGGGGTCGAGAACGCACCCACTGACGCTGAACCCTCTACGGACGGAGGGCTAGCTTGCGCTACATTCAGGGGTTTCGCGACGGTGCGGCCGCCCGCGGCCTGGCGGCGGAGATCGAGCGGGTCGCCAGCCGGCCGGTGAACCTCATGGAGGTCTGCGGCACCCACACCGTGGCCGTCTTCCGTCACGGCATCCGCCACCTCCTGCCGCCGCCGGTAAACATGCTGTCAGGGCCGGGCTGCCCCGTCTGCGTCACCACCAACGCCGACATCGACAAGGCCATCGCCCTGGCTGGCCAGAAGGGGATCATCCTGGCGACCTTCGGGGACATGATGAAGGTGCCCGGGAGCTACGCCAGCCTCCAGCAGGCCAAGGCCGACGGCGCCGACGTGCGGGTGGTATACTCCCCGCGCGACGCCGTGCGCATCGGCCGCGACAACCCCCAGCGGCCGCTGGTGTTCTTCGCCGTGGGGTTCGAGACCACCGCCCCCACCATCGCTGCCTCGTTGCTGGAAGCCGAGCGGTTGGGGCTCAAGAATTTCTACGTCTTGTCCGTGCACAAGCTCATCCCGCCGGCGATGCAGGCCCTCCTCGATTCGGGCGAGGTGCGTATCGACGGCTTCATTTGTCCCGGCCACGTCAGCGTTGTCATCGGCTCCCACCCTTACGAGTTCATTGCCCAGCAGTACGGCGTGCCCTGCGTCATTTCCGGCTTCGAGCCGCTGGACATCCTTCAGGGCATCCAGATGCTCCTCCTCCAGATCGGCGCCGGCCGGGCAGAGGTGGAGATCCAGTACTCGCGGGGGGTGCGACCGGAGGGCAACCCCCTGGCGCGGGAGCTGATGTACCGGGTGTTCGAGACCAGCGACGCCGACTGGCGGGGTCTGGGTTGCATCCCTGGCAGCGGGCTGAAGCTGCGGGCAGAGTACCAGCGTTTCAATGCTGAACAGGTCTTCGCGATCGATGCGCCGCCCACCAGGGAGCACAAGGGTTGCCTCTGCGGCGACGTTCTGCGCGGGGTGAAGAAGCCGCCCGAGTGCCCCTTGTTCGGCAAGGCCTGCACGCCCGAGAAGCCGGTGGGCCCCTGCATGGTCTCCGCCGAGGGCACCTGCGCCGGCTGGTATCAGTACGGCCCGCGCTAAGAAGAGGCAGGCGAGAAATGGCCAGGACCAGCAAGATCCTTCTGGCGCACGGCAGCGGCGGCCGCCTCAGCCACGACCTGGTGGCCAGGGAGTTCCTTCCGCCCTGGGCCAATCCCATCCTCGACCAGCTCAACGACTCGGCGGTGTTCGCCCTGAGCAAGGACGGCGGCGGCCCTCGCCTGGCCTTCACCACCGACTCCTACGTGGTGAAGCCGCTCTTCTTCAAGGGGGGCGACATCGGCCGTCTGGCGGTGTGCGGCACGGTGGACGACCTGGCCATGGTGGGAGCCACGCCCCTCTACCTTTCGGCGAGCTTCGTCATCGAGGAGGGGCTGCCGCTGGCGACCATGAGGACGGTGGTGCAGTCGATGCGCCAGGCGGCGGCCGAAGCGGGGGTACAGATCGTGACCGGGGATACGAAGGTGGTGGAGAGCGGTGCCGCCGACGGGCTGTTCGTCAACACCGCCGGCCTGGGCCTGCTGCCGCCGGGGGTGGAGATCGGCGGCGATAGGGCCCGCCTGGGCGATGCGGTCATCCTCTCGGGGAGCATCGGCGACCACGGCATCGCCGTCCTCTCCCAGCGGGAGGGGCTGGAGTTCGAGGCGCCGGTGGCCAGCGACGTCGCTCCCCTGAACGGGCTGGTGGCGGCCATGCTCGCGGCCAGCCCCCGCATCCACGTTCTGCGCGACCCCACTCGCGGCGGGCTGGCCACATCGCTGAACGAGATAGCCCAGCAATCGGGCGTGGGTATCGAGATCGACGAGCGCAAGATACCCTTGAAGGACGGCGTGTGGGCCGCCTGCGAGATGCTGGGCTTCGACCCTCTGTACGTGGCCAACGAGGGCAAGCTGGTGGCGGTGGTGGCCTCTGAGGACGCCGAGACGGTGCTGGCGGCGATGCGCAGCACCCGCTATGGTGAGGAGGCGGCGATCATCGGCGAGGTAGTCGCTGAGCCCGCGGGCAAGGTCCTGATGAAGACGGGCATCGGCGGCACCCGCATCGTCCACATGCTGGTGGGCGAGATGCTCCCCCGCATCTGTTGAGGTGTGGCCATGACATTCAGGGACGAGCTGAGCCCAGCGGTCGAGACCTCCCCCAGGGAAACGGCGGTCTACGCCGGGATGAGGCGCAGCGTGAAGGAGCTGGCCACCCTGCTGGACATCGCCATGGCCTTCCCCCTCACCACCGACCTCGACCGCCTGCTGGAGACCATTCTCGCTCGCAGCGCTGCTACCTTCGATGCCGCCGATGCCGGGGCCCTCTTCCTCTACGACCCTGACAGCGACCACCTGGTCGTCAAGGCCTCTATCGGCTATGAGAAAGAGCCCCTCTCCCACGTGCGCCTCCTGCCAGGGGAGGCCATGGTAGGCCGAGTCTTCCAGCAAGGGCAGGCCATCCTCTGTGCTACTCTCGAAGAGATGGCCGCCGATATTACCAACCTGCGGGAGGAGAACCGGCTCTACTTTCAGCGGGCTCGCGCTGGCCTGTTGCAGCCTCGGGGCGCCATGTGTGCGCCGCTGGTGGCCAAGGACTATGTCTTGGGTGCCGTCATCCTGGTGAACCTGCGCCGCCCGGGAGCCTTTTCGTCCGCCGACGTCCGCTTCCTCCAGGCGGTGGCCAACCAGATCACCATGGTCCTGGAGAATGCCCGCCTCTTGTCTGAGGCCAGCCGCGCCCAAGCCCTGGACGAGGCCAATCGCTTCAAGGACGAATTCCTGGCCAGCATCTCTCATCAGCTTCTCACCCCCATCACCTCCATCAAGGCCGCCGCCGACCTGCTCCTCACCTCCGCCGCCGGCAGCGACGGGCCCGCCGTCAGCTTGACCAACAGCATTAGCCGCAATACCCAGCGCCTCCAGGCTCTGGTGGAGGAGCTCCTGGACCTGGCGCGGCTGCACCGGGGGGAGGCCAGCCTCTCCCGCGAGCCCTGGGATCTGAGGGTGATCGTGGAGGAGGCCCTGGCGGCCGTGGAGCCCCTGGCTGAGGAGAAGGATCAAACACTGGATATGGAAGTTCCCTCTTCCTCTTGCTCCGTGCTGGCCGACCGGGGGCGTCTGGAGCAGGCGCTCATGAACCTGCTGTCCAACTCCTGCAAATTCGCCCCTCGCCACGGCCACGTTGCTGTCGCTCTGCGCGAGGATGGCGACGAGTACATTGTGAGCGTCAGCGATACCGGCCCTGGCATTCCCCTGGCCGAGCAGACCCATATCTTCGAGCGCTTCTATTCCCGTTCGCGGGGGCCGGGCCGCAAGGCGGGGGCCGGCCTGGGGCTGGCCATCGCCAAGACCGTGGTGGAGTTGCACGGCGGACGGATCTGGGTGAAGAGCCAGGGCGGCCGCGGCAGCACCTTCTTCTTCACCGTTCCCAAGGAGGATCACCGTGAAGATCCTGGTAGTGGATGACGAGCCCGACGTAGCGGAGATCATCGGCCTGACCTTCAATCTCCAGTGGCAGGGTAGCGAAGTGATACCAGCCGCCGACGGCGAGTCGGCCCTGGAGCTCTTCCAGCGGGAGTCGCCAGACGTGGTGATCCTGGACGTGGGCCTGCCGGGGATGAGCGGCTTCGAGGTCTGCCGCCGCCTGCGGGAGATCTCCGATGTGCCCATCCTGATGCTCACGGTGCACGGCGAGGAGCTGGACCGCCTGAAGGGCCTGGGCGTCGGCGCCGACGACTACATCGTCAAGCCCTTCAGCCCTCTGGAGCTGGTGGCCCGCACCCGGGCCGTGCTCCGACGGTCTCAGGCCCTGCCTGCGGCGGATTCCTCTCAGATCGTGGTCGACCAAGACCTGACCGTCGATCTGGCCAATCGCCAGATCATCGTGCGGGGCCAACCCGTGAGGCTGACGCCCATTGAGTGTCGCCTCCTCTCCCAGCTTGTGCAGAACGCCGGCCACGTTCTTCCCCACAAGACCCTCCTGACGAAGGTGTGGGGGTGGGCGGCCGATGACGACGTGTTCATGCTTAAGGTGCACATCGCCCGTCTGCGGCAGAAGCTGAGCGATGACGCCCGCAACCCCCGCTACATCTTCACCGAGCGAGGCCTGGGCTACCGCTTCGTGAGACCTGTTTCTCCTTTTTCTCCCGCTCCCTCCTCCTAGAGAGCTCCTCGCCCGGCTGGTCCGCCGTAACGTGGAGCCGCTCGGCGCGTCTACTCTATAACGGCGGTAGGCGAGAATTGTAACCATTCTGTTACCTACCTTAACCCCTGCCGTTACACGGGTTGTGTAAAATTTCACAAGGAGAGATAGATGCAGGTTCAGGCGCTGGCCTTGCGCCGGAACAGCGTAGATACGGATGGGCCAATGGTAACGCAAGTCCTTAACCCGTACAAAGAGGCGGTGGACATCGTCAAGGAGCTGGGGGGCGATGACCTCAAGCTCTGCTACCAGTGCGGCTTGTGCAGCGGCCTCTGCCCCTGGAATTTGGTCAAGAACTTCATCGTCCGCAAGCTCATCCATCAGGTTCAGTTGGGCCTGGTGGACTTCGAGAGCGACGAGCTGTGGATGTGCGCCACCTGCGGCGCCTGTGTGCAGCGCTGCCCTCGCGGGGTAAACATCATCGATATCATGAAGGCCCTGCGGCGCACCGTCGTCGAGCTGGGCATCGCCCCCATTCCGGACTCGATGCGCATCACCCTGAAGAACGTCTCGGGCACCGGCAACCCCTGGGGCGAGCCGACAGAGAGGCGGGCGAAGTGGAGCGAGGGGCTCAACATCAAGACCTTCAGCGCCGGGACGGAGTTCCTCTACTACCCCTGCTGCCTCATCTGCTACGACCCCAGCGTCACGCGCATGGGGCGAGCTCTGACCACCGTCCTCCAGAAGGCGGGGGTCGACTTCGGCATCCTGGGCGCCCAGGAGGCCTGCTGCGGCGAGAGCGTGCGCAAGGCGGGCAACGAGGAGCTTTTCCAGAGTCTGGTGGAGGGGAACACAGGCGTCTGGAGAGCTAATGGCGTCAAGAAGATCCTGGTCTCCTCGCCCCACTGCTACTACACGCTGAAGAACGAATACCCGCTGGCGGAGCAGGGCATCGAGGTCCTCCACACCACCGAGCTTCTGGCGAAGCTCATTCGGGAGGGCAAGCTCAAGCTCACCAAGCCCATCGAGAAGAAGGTTGCCTACCACGACCCCTGCTACCTGGGCCGCCACAGCGACATCTACGACGAACCGCGAGAGATACTGGGGAGTATACCCGGCCTGGAGCTCATCGAGCTGCCGGGCAATCATGCGGACAGCCTCTGCTGTGGCGGCGGCGGCGGCAGGATCTGGATGGAAAGCAAGGTGGGGGAGAGGTTCGCCGAGGTGCGTACCCAGCAAGCCATCGACGCCGGGGCAGAAGTGGTGGCGGTGGCCTGCCCCTACTGTCTGCTCTGCTTCGAAAGCTGTGTTCAGCCAGGCATGATCGAACGGGCACCAGAGATCAAGGCTATCGAGGAGTTGGTTGCGGAGGCTATGTAGCGTGGAGAACGACAGAAGGATCGGCGTCTACATCTGCCACTGCGGGACCAACATCGCCGGCACGGTGGACATCGAGGAACTGACGGAGTACGCCCGCCACCTGCCCGGCGTGGTGGTGGTCCGCGACTACAAGTTCGTCTGCTCCGAACCGGGCCAGAACCTCATCAAGGAGGACATCCGGGAGCTGGGGCTGAACCGAGTGGTCGTGGCGGCCTGCTCGCCCCGCATGCACGAACCCACCTTCCGGCGGGCGGTCGCCCAGGCGGGCCTCAACCCCTACCTCCTCCAGATCGCCAACATCCGCGAGCAGTGCTCCTGGGTGCACGAGGACGGCAACACCGACAAGGCCAAGGCCCTGGTGAACGCCGCCGCCCAGAAGGCCTACTACCTGGAGCCCCGGGACACGCGGGAGGTCCCCGTCAACCCCAGCGTCCTGGTGATCGGCGGCGGCATCGCCGGCATCCAGGCGGCCCTCAAGATCGCCGACGCCACCCACAAGGTGTATCTGGTGGAGCGGGAGCCCTCCATCGGCGGGCGCATGATCCAGCTCGACAAGACCTTCCCCACCCTGGACTGCTCATCCTGCATCCTCACCCCCAAGATGGCCAGCGTCGCTTCCCACCCCTTCGTCGAGCTGATGACCTACAGCGAGGTGGTGGATGTCTCCGGCTACGTGGGCAACTTCCGGGTGAAGATCCGCCGCAACCCTCGGTACGTGGACGAGAGTATCTGCACCGGCTGCGGCATCTGCATCCAGAAGTGCCCCTGGAAGACTGATAGCGAGTTCGATATGGGCCTGGGCAAGCGCAAGGCCATCTACACGCCCTTCCCCCAGGCGGTGCCCAACATCCCCGTCATCGACACCGAGACGTGCGTCTACTTCAAGAAGGGCACCTGCCGCGCCTGTGAGCTGTTCTGCGAGCCCAAGGCCATCGACTTCCAGCAGACCGAGCGGTTCGAGGAGATCGAGGTGGGGGCGATCATCGTAGCCACCGGCTACGACGTGTTCGACCCCTCGCCCATCTATCAGTACGGCTACAAGCGCCTGGACAACGTCGTTACCAGCCTGGAGTTCGAGCGGATGTGCAGCGCTACCGGCCCCACCGGCGGCGAGGTGGTGCTGAAGAGCGGCGAGGCGCCAACCAGCGTGGCCATCATCCACTGCGTGGGCAGCCGCGACCAGAACTACTTCGAGTACTGCTCCCGCGTCTGCTGCATGTACGCCCTCAAGTTCGCCCACCTGGTGAAGGAAAAGACCGAAGCCGACGTCTACCAGATTTACATGGATATGCGAGCCTACGGCAAAGGCTTCGAGGAGTTCTACCGCCGTGTCTCCGACGAGGGCGTGAACTTCGTCCGGGGCAAGGTCGCCGAGATCACCGACCAGGCCCTGACCGACGAAGAGCGGGGCAAGCTGATCGTCGCCTGTGAAGACACGCTCCTGGGCAGGCTGGTGCGCATCCCGGTGGACATGGTCGTCCTGTGCCCGGCCATGAAGGCGCGAGCCGATGCCGCGGAGATGGCCCGCCTGATGAACATCAGCCGCGGCGCCGACGGCTTCTTCCTGGAGCGCCACCCCAAGCTGGAGCCCATCTCCACCAACACCGACGGCGTCTTCGTGGTGGGCTGCGCCCAGGGGCCCAAGGACATCCCGGACACGGTGGCCCAGGCTTCGGCGGGCGCCGCCGAGGCCCTGGCTCTGATCGATGCGGGCAAAGTCGAGGTGGAGGCGATCACCGCCGCTGTCAACGAGGAGCTCTGCTCCGGCTGCAAGGTGTGCATCGGCCTCTGCCCCTACAACGCCATTACGTTTAGCGAAGAGAAGAAAGTGGTGGAGATCAGCGACGTCCTCTGCAAGGGCTGCGGCGTGTGCGTAGCGGCCTGCCCCGCCGGGGCCATCATCGGACGCCACTTCACTGACACCCAGATCTTCGCCGAGATCGAAGGCATTCTGGCCGACGCCAGGCCGCCCGTGGCGGCGATATAGGGAGGGCAAGGTTGGTCATGCGGTCGCCAAACGGTGAGCCCAGGATCGTGGGGTTCCTGTGCAACTGGTGCGCCTATCAGGGGGCGGACCTGGCCGGCACCTCCCGCATGCACTATCCCGCCAACGTGCGGGTAGTGCGGGTCATGTGTACTGGCCGCATCGACCCCACCTTCGTCCTCAAGGCCTTCGCTGAGGGGGCGGATGGGGTGCTGGTGGCGGGGTGCCACGCCGGTGACTGTCACTACAAGGAGGGCAACTACAAGACAATGCGGCGGGTGGCTCTCCTGCGCAAGATGCTCGATCAGATGGGCATCGAGCCGGAGCGCTTTCGCCTGGAGTGGGTCTCGGCAGGCGAAGGGGCCAAGTGGGCCAAGGTGGTCAAGGAGATGACCGCGGAGCTCCAGGCCCTGGGCCCGCTGGCCTGGTGGGAGAACGTAAGGGAGGCCTAGCATGGCGAAGCCCAAGTTGGCTCTCTACTGGGCCGCCAGTTGCGGCGGCTGCGAGGTCGCGGTGGTGCGAATCTATGAGAAGATTCTCGACGTGGCCAACGCCTTCGACATCGTCCTCTGGCCCTGCCTGATGGACTTCAAGTACAAGGACGTGGAGACCCTGCCGGACAAGAGCATCGACCTCTGTCTGTTTAACGGCGCCATCCGGACCTCCGAGCAGGAGGAGATGGCCCAGATGCTCAGGGCGAAGTCTAAGGTGATGGTGGCCTTCGGCGCTTGCGCCTGCCTGGGCGGCATCCCCGGCCTGGCCAACGTCACCAGCCGCGAGGAGATCTTTCGGCGCGTCTACCGGGAGACCCCGTCCACCCTCAACGAGGATGGCCAGTATCCCCAGACTAGCTACCGAGCCCCGGAGGGGGAGCTTACGCTACCCACCTTCTACAACACCGTCAGGGCCTTGCATCAAGTGGTGCCTGTCGAGTATTTTGTTCCTGGCTGCCCCCCCGTGAAGGAACAGGTCGAAGGCGTGCTCCAGGCGGTGATGGAAGGGCAGCTACCCCCTCCGGGATCGGTAGTGGGTGCCTCGACGAAGACGCTATGCGACGAGTGTCCGCGCATCAAGGAGGAGAAGAAGGTCAGGGCCTTCTATCGGCCGTATCAAATCGTCACCGACCCCGAACGCTGCCTCCTGGAGCAGGGCATCCTCTGCGCCGGCCCGGCCACTCGCGGCGGGTGCGGTGGGCCCTGCCTCAGCGCCAACTACCCCTGCCGCGGCTGCTACGGGCCGCCGCCGGGAGTGGTGGACCAGGGAGCCAAGCTCCTCAGCGCCGTCGCCTCCATTATCGATTCGGAGGACCCTCGGGAGATCGAGCAGATAGGGAGCGGCATCCCCGACCCCATCGCTGCGTTCTACATGTTCGGTCTGCCGGTCTCGCTCCTGCGGCGGCGCCGACGGGAGCGAGAGGCCGTCGCGCCGGAGGCCGGGCCGGAGCCGCCGAAGGTGCTGG
>JAUYDU010000418.1 GCA_030691665.1 Chloroflexota bacterium | reverse complement strand
CCTGCCGGGAGTCGGGTTTGAGGGGCCTCTTATGGGCGTCTTCTGGGGCCTGGATGAGGTGCCGGAGGAGGCCCTGGTGAACGGGATGAGCGACCTGGCCGACGAGCTGCGGCGCCGGGGCTGGGTGGTCGTTTTCTCGGCTCGAAAGGATGGACATGCATGAAGCAGAAGGTTGACTACCAGGAGTACCTGGCGTCCAGGGAATGGCGGCTCAGGCGGAGGGGGGTCATTACAGCTGCCGAGGGCATTTGTGAGCGCTGCGGGTCCGCGCCTATCACGAACGTTCATCACACCAGCTATGAACACGTCGGCCACGAGAAGCCTTGGGAGCTGATAGGTGTATGCGAACCATGCCATGAATACCTCGCAGGGACAAACGATAAAGACCCTGCGCTTCTGGTGGTGAGGGAACTTTTGGCCAAGCACGGACTCGTGCCAGTATATATATCAAATGCGGCTTCAGAACCAACCTGGCCGCCAGACTACTACGTCGGGGGCCAGTCCTGTCTTGGCCTTTCCTTACACGTAGACATTAGATCGGAAGACGCCGACCCCCCGCTTCCTGTCAGGCTCAGGTTCCCCATCGGGCTAGGGGTCGTTGGCTATTGTTGCTGGTGGCCCCGGGAGCAGGAGTAGTCAGTGGCCTGGATCGAATCACACCAGAATCTTCAACGGCACCCCAAGACCCTCCGGGCTGCCGCCAAACTGGAGGTGTCAGTGCCGACCCTGATTGGGCACCTCCAGTGCCTCTGGTGGTGGTGCCTCGACTTCGCTGAAGATGGCGAGCTAACCGGCTTCGACCATGCAGAGATCGCCCAAGCCGCCATGTGGTTCGGTGACGCCACAGCCTTCGTAGACGCACTGCTGCAATGCGGACAGGCGAATAAACCTGGGTTCCTTGAGATGAACTCAGGCCATCTCCTAGTGCACGACTGGTCTGACTACACAGGTAAGCTCATTGAGCGCCGACAGGCAGACGCAGCCAGAAAGAGAGCCGTCCGCAGGACATCCGCAGGACATCCGCAGGACATCCACACACCGTCCTCAGTAACCGTACCCAACCGTACCATACACAACCGGACCGGAGAGCCCCCCTCTGTAGTTCCCCCCCCCTCCAGCAGCAGCCCCACATGGCTTCAGATTCTGCTCGGGTTGAAAGGGTGGCCGCAAGACGCAGCGGCCAACGTAGACGTCCAGGAAAAGACGCAGGCCGACTACGGGCACCTCGACCTTGAGGCCGAAGCGCAGAAGTTCGTCTGGTACTACCAGGACAGCCAGAAGCCTACCAGTGCTCGGACTGCTCGGAGGGATTGGTGGAACTGGCTGAAGAAGGTGATACCACAAGTGGAGCCGGGGCGACATCCCGAAGAGGTGGATCGCAAGGAGTACCTCCGGAGGTATGGTAAATATGCGAGCGCGCCAGCCTCTGACGACGCGCCGGAGGGCCAGGGGTAGAGAGCCAGAAGGGCATGAAGGAGGTACGCTGATGGATATGAGCAAGCTAGGGAGGCGACAGATCCTGGGGGCAAGCAAGGAGCAGGCGATAAGGGGACTGAAGCGGATCGGGCTGGGCGTAGGCAACCTGCTGAACGCCCTCTCCGTTCTGTTCCTCGTTCTACTGCCCCTGCGAGTTACGCGGCGCCTGATGGCCAGGATCTTTGAGCGCCCTAGGACTCGGGGGGGACGGCTATGAACGACATGGAGATCCTCACGCGGGCCTATGGGCGGGAGCGGGACCCGCGCAACGGCGACCTGGCCCGCCGCCTGGGGTGGGAGCACTTCAGGGTGGGGGCCACGAAGCGGGACATCCAGCGCCTCCAGGACGAGGGGCTGGTGGAGCTGGTGACCCACAGCCGTGGGTTCACTACCTACCACCTGACCGAGCGGGGGCGTGGACTGGTGGCCGCCATGGCCATGGAGCACGAGCGGGAGCGCATCCCGGCTGCGTCCATCCTGGAGGCGCTGGACCTGGTGGTCGGCTTCGATGATTTGAAGCAGGCCATCGCCCTGGCAATAGAGTCGCGCCGGCGAACCAACATCCTCTTGGAGGGTCCGCCGGCCTGTGCGAAAAGCGTTCTGCTCGAGGGCGTGCGCTCTGCCGTGCCCACCGCGTACATCGCCTTCGGCTCCAGGACCAGCGGCGCGGGCCTCTCGGAAGCACTCTTCGAGCGCCAGCCCACGGTCCTGCTCCTGGATGAGGCGGACAAGATGCCCAACGAGGTGTACGCCGTGCTCCTGGGCCTCATGGAGCAAGGCGAGGTGCTGGAGACGAAGTCGCGCAAGAGCCGGGGCATCAAGCTCAACACCACGGTCCTGGCGGCGTGCAACAGCTCGGCGCGGATGCCCGTGGAGTTCCTGTCTCGCTTCGCCCTGCACGCCCACTTCAGTCCGTACACCCGCCAGGAGTTCCTGGACGTCTGCCGCGAGTGGCTGGGGCGCGCGGAGCAGTGCCCGCCGGACCTGGCTGAGCTGATTGGCCAGTCAATCTACGACCTGGGCCTCGGGGGATGTGCGGAAGGCAAGGGGGGTCTGGCAGCTGATGGAGAGGGCCGAGCCGGAGGAGGTGCGGCGCGTGGTGAACCTCATGTTGAAGTACAGCGTCGATGGACGGCGCCCCTCGCCCAGGTCCGCGCCTGCCGCCAGGTTCCGAGGCATGTAGCTATGAAGTGCGAGAAGCTCAAACATGGGGAGCGAGCCAGGAGTAGTGAGGAGCCCACGCGGCAGGAGCGAGCCACGAAGTCTGAGGAGCCCATGATACACGAGCGGGCCAGGTACTACGAGAAGCCCATCGTCGAAGAGCGAGCCGGTAGTGGAGAGGATCCCAAGGGCCTTGAGCGAGCCAGGAGTGACGAGGAACGCGCTGCGGGGCGAGGGCCGCGTGGCAGAGCATGAGGAGGTGTCGCTGGCACAGGCGCTTCGGGACCGGGAGGTCTACAGGTGCCTCAAGTGCGGTGAGGAGATCCTGGCCTCCCCGTACATCCAGGAGCCTAAGTGGCGCAGGTGCCCCAACGTGGTCAATGGGCAGCGATGCACGGCGAAGAACCTGTACGACCCGAAGGAGGAGAAGGCGGTGGACATGGTTGACACGGCTGCGAAGGAACCACCGGCTCTGGTGACGGGAGCGCCCGAACCGCAGTACGGCCCACCCTGGAAGCAGTATCGGGAGCAGTGCCGAGAGGATACCCGCACCCTGGGCAGGGGCGAGGCGAAACAGCGATGGGTGGAGCGTGGGATGCCTCCAGGTACGTTCGTTCACCTGGTGCCCAAGAAGCTGAAGACAAAGGCGGATCTTCCTGTTCAGGACCTCCCGGCACCGGCGCCCGAAGCGGACCTGCAGGACAACCCCGTCTATCTGAAGGGCAAGGTGGACGCCTACGAGTACATCTGGCGAGCGTTGGCCAGCGGGTCGCGGCCCCCAGCGGGGCGGCCGCCCGGAGGTGGGGCATGATCAGGTGGCCAGGCCTCCGGGAGTCCTTGGTCCTGGGTCTCCTGTTCATGGTTGGGGGCCTAGCCATTGTGGTGACTAGCACGCTGACCGCCGGCAGGAATGGCCTGGGGGTGACGCTGATGGGCGTGCTAGTGGGGGCGCTGGCCATGGCCAGTGGGGGCGTGCTGGTAGGCCACCGTTGGGGGGTTCTCCAGGTGGTCCGGTGGATCAACCGGGTGGGCACCCCTGCTGATGGCGCAGCTAGGCCCGCTGGTGACGGCGCTGATAGGCCGGATGTGGACAAGCCCAAGCAATGACGCGTGAGGCGCGTTGAGCAAGACACTGGG
>JAUYDU010000226.1 GCA_030691665.1 Chloroflexota bacterium | reverse complement strand
TCGCTTCGCCAGACGTTCTCCCCCATGACAAAGATCTCCACCGGCGGCTCATCCCCGATGCCGTTGTCGATCCCCTTCAGCCAGTAGTCGAACCAGCGCAGGTGAAGACCGTCGAGGTCGAGGAGAGCGCGAAGGGGGAGGGATACGTCCCCAACCCGCGCATCCAGGGGGATGTTATGGTACCAGGGGCCGACCAGCAGTTTCTGGCCGCGGCGGGCCTGCTCGCTACCGCCGTTCTTGCGCATGCCGACGAAGTTGCTGAGGGTACCGCCCAGGAAGATGTCGTACCAGGCGCCCAGGTTGAAGGCGGGCACACTGACCTGATCATGCTGGGTCTCGATGCTCCACCGTCTCCAGTAGTCGTCGTGGGCGGGGTGGGCGAGCCAGTCGTAGAAGTAAGGGGCGAGGCCCGGCTGCTGGAGGTGGGGGAAATCCTTGAGCGGGAGAAAGCGAGCGGTCTCATCGAAGTTGTCGATAGCCTGGGCCAACTTCCCCTGCTCGCCCGCCAGCTCCTCGTCCGAGAGCCCCAGGCGAGAGACGCCGTCCAGAAGGGCCAGGCCCAGCAGCGCCCAGATCTCGTTGAAGGCGAGCTGGAAGGCGCCGCCCTGATACGCCCAGCCCCGGTAGAAGTCGGAGGCGGTCAGCGAGGGGAAGATGGCCTTGAGGTGGGGCGGGCGGGCGATGGCTGCCAGCCACTGGGTGGCTCCCAGGTAGGAGCCGCCGTACATGCCCACGTTGCCGTCGCACCAGGGCTGGGCCGCCGCCCACTCGACGCTATCGTAGCCGTCCTCGATCTCATGGCGGAAAGGGTAGAACTCGCCCTGCGAGGCGTAGCGGCCGCGCACGTCCTGCACCACCACCGCGTATCCCCGGCTGGCCGCGGTGATGGGGAAGACGAGGACAACGGTGGGCAGGGGCAGGTCCTTGCTGTAGCAGGTCCGCTGGAGCAGGGCCGGGAACTGGCCGGGCGCATCGGGGCGGTAGACGTCGGCGTAGAGGATGGTGCCGTCGCGCATGGGCACGGGCACGTTCCTCTCCACCTTGACCGAAAAGGGGCTGGCCATGGCTCGGCTTGCAACCTCCAGGCAGGTCAATCTATCATAGAGTGGTCTTCGTATAAAGGATAGGGCCGACATCCAAATCTGAGAACGAGCGCGAACGATGGTGGAGATCGGGGGAACAGGGCTATTCGTGGCCTTCGCGGCGGGCCTTCTGTCGTGCGCGTCGCCGTGTCTGCTGCCCCTCGTTCCTGCCTACCTGGGCTATCTGACCGGTGCCTCCAGTGGGGCGGCGGTGGGCGTCTCCGGCGGCTCGGCGATGGCGGTGGCCAGTCCCCGGCCGGCGCCGTCGCCCTTCCTGCACTCCCTCAGCTTCGTGAGCGGCTTCTCGCTTATCTTCGTTGTCCTGGGCACCTCCATCGGCGTCGTCGGCTACCTTCTGCGCGACCAGCAGGATATCCTGGCCAAGGCGGCGGGCGTCCTGCTGATCATCCTCGGCCTCCACCTGAGCGGCGTCATCACCATCCCCTGGCTGGAGCAGGAGAGGCGGGTTCAGTACAACCCCAGCCATCGGGCGGGCTACCTTCGCTCCTTCCTGGTGGGCTCGACCTTCTCGGTGGGCTGGACGCCCTGCGTGGGGCCCACCCTGGGCGCCATCCTGGCCCTGGCGGCCACCACCAGCACCGTCTTGCAGGGCGGTCTCCTCCTGCTGGTGTACTCGGCGGGCCTGGCGATCCCCTTTCTGGCCATGGGCCTGGCCTTCAACGCTACCCGCGGCGTCTACCAGCGCATCAAGCCCTTCATGGGCGTGGTGAACTTTGTCAGCGGCACCCTTCTGATCGTCGTCGGCATCCTCATCTTCACCGGCAGCCTGATCAACCTCAATCAGTTCTTCCAGATTGACTTCCTGGACTTCGGGAGCACTGCCTGATGGGTCAGCAGCGTGGGAGCATGGGGGCGAGCCTGAGAGGCGACCTGGGCCGGCGTCTCCTCACCCTGGTGGCTGTGGCCGCGGTGGTGGGCGGCGTACTGGCCGTCCTGGCCGTGGCGGGAGTGTTCGGTCAAAGGGACGCCGGCAGCACAGAGGGGGGAGCAACCATAGCCGCCGCCCAGATGGTGGAGACGCCTCCGCTGCCGGGAGAGCTGGCGAAGCTGGCAGTGGAAGCCAGGAAGGGCGCCATCGCCCCCGACTTCGAGTTCTCGGACATCGAAGGCGAGCGTCATCGCCTGAGCGACTTTCGCGGTCGCCCCGTTTACCTCAACTTCTGGGCCAGTTGGTGCGTCCCCTGTCGCACGGAGATGCCGGACATCCAGGAGCTTCTCGACCGCCACGGCGACAGCGACGGCCTGGTCGTCATCGCCCTCAACCGCGCCGAGGGCCTGGACAAGGTCAAGTCCTACCTGGCAGACATCGAAAGGCTGGACGGCAGCAGGGGCGTCAGCTTCACCGTGAGCGGCCTGGACCCCAGCGATGCCATCTTCCCGGCCTATCGGGGTCTGGGGATGCCCACCAGCATCTTCATCGATAAGGACGGCGTGGTTCGCTTCACCTGGACCGGCCTCCTGCGCTTGTCGGAGATGGAGGCCGCCTTCCAGGACACCGTTGGGGCCGCCAGCGCCGGCTAGCCCTTCGCTTCGCTCAGGACAGGCCCTGCCGGCTAGCCATGGGGCAGACCTGGGCCATCAGCTCGCGGATATCGGGAGCGGCCTCCAGGCTGGCGATTATCTCCAGCGAGCGGCCGATGGCCTGGTGGGAGAGGATGCCCGCCGCGCAGTCCCGATACTTGGCCGCCAGCT
This sequence comes from Chloroflexota bacterium, assembly GCA_030691665.1. GTDB lineage: Bacteria > Chloroflexota > Dehalococcoidia > SM23-28-2 > SM23-28-2 > JAUYDU01. The sequence goes on along the minus strand of JAUYDU010000226.1, from coordinate 1,586 downwards.
CCTCCCAGGTGAGGGGCGCTCGGGGGTCGCCCTTGGGGATGTCCACCCGCTGGCTGTGCTCGCTGCCGTCATCAAGAATGACCGTGACCGTGGCGGGCCCGAGTATCGGCCCCTCGCCCTGGCTCTCCGCCTCCTCCTCCATGTCCACCCGCCGCAGCAGGTCCTGAGCCTGGGGCCTCTGCACCGCCTGGTCCGAGAAGGAGGCCAAGCTCACCCTGCCGTCCAAGAGGGAGGCCGCCAGACAGTACTCCATGCTGAACTTCCCTTCCAGCCCCGTCTGAGGCCGGCTGTGGATGAGGGGCATGGCCGTGCCGCGGGAAACCTTCACCGTCACCCTGGCGATGCGCTGGGGTTCGATTCCCCGCTCCCGCCGCAGGGCCAGGGCGGCGTCCAGGGCGCGATGGGTGGCGTAGCAGCAGGGGTAGAGCTTCACCCCGATGCCCGGGCGGACGATGTCGAAGGGCTGGCCCAGCGACGCCACCGCCTTCCCCGCATCGTAGTCATCAGGCCGCGCGAACATATGGAGAAAGCCCAGGGGCGCTTCGATGATGTCGGCGTCGGCGGTGAAGCCCTTGTGGGCCAGCATGGCCGCCCTCACGCCGTTGCTGGCGGCTACGCCGGCGTGCAGAGGTTTGGTCATCGTCCCGAAGTTCTGGCGGGTGCCCCCGGCCAGGGAGGAGGCGATCCCCAGGGCCGCCCGGGTCGCCGCCGTGTCCAGACCGAGGAGCTTGGCCGAGGCAGCGGCCGCTCCCAGGCTGCCCAAGGTGGCAGTGGGATGCCAACCGTGGGCGTAGTGGCTGCCGCCCATGGCCGCTCCCACTTTACACTCCACCTCGAATCCGAGGACGAAGGCGACGATCGCTTCCCTGGCGGAGGCGCCCGTCTTCTCGCCCAGGGCCAGTACCGCCGGCAGGAGGGGAGCGCTGGGATGGCCGCGCATGGAGATGTTGACGTCGTCGTAGTCCAGGGCGTGCGCGAAGGTGCCGTTGGCCAGCGCTGCCTCCGGCGGGGCCGTGCGCAAGCCCGTCCCCACCACGCCGGCATCGCCGGCGGCACCCAGCTCCCGCACGTAGGCGGCAATGATCCTGCTGGCGTCCTCCCGGCAGCCGGCTATTGTCACCGCCAGCGTATCCAGGACAGCCCGCTTGGCAGCGGTGACCGCCTCCTCGGGAACGGACTCGTAGTCCGTATCCACCACGAATGCGGCTAGCTTCTCGGTGACGCCCATATCGACTCCCTTGAGGCTGCTCGCAGGCAAGCCTGCCTGCCGGCAGGCAGGCCCTTGGAGGTGGTGATAGCCTATCTTAGCATACTCGCCAGACGCCAGAGGCGTCCGCCCTTGGGCGGAGGCGGGCAGGCGCAGGAGCAGTCGCTGGGAGCCAGCAAGACTTGCGCAGGCAACGCACGTCGATTATATTCCAGGCCACAGGACATGCCGGTTTTCGGCACTTCAAACTATGAATACTGGCTGGTAGAGCCATTGAGCCGTCATTGGCGGCCTAGAAGGAGAATGGTTCGATGAAGGCAGTGGTGTTCGAAGAGCACGGCGGCGTGGACGTCCTTCAGTACAAGGACGTTCCCGACCC
>JAUYDU010000225.1 GCA_030691665.1 Chloroflexota bacterium | reverse complement strand
CGTGCGCGCCTGCGCCCAGAGCGTCGCCCTCTACCTCAAGGAGACAGGCCTGGCCCAGCGCGGGCTGGTCGTGGGCTACGATACGCGCTTCGCCTCCGAGGACTTCGCCGCCGCCGTCGCCGAGGTGGCGGCTGCCAACGGCATCCCCGTCTACCTCTGCGATTCGCCCGTGCCCACCCCGGCGGTCAGCTTCACCATCCTCCAGAAGCAGGCCGGCGGGGCTGTCATCATCACTGCCAGCCACAACCCGGCCCAGTGGTCGGGCTTCAAGTACAAGCCGGAGTACGCCAGCAGCGCCTCGCCCGAGGTCATCGCCCGCCTGGAGGCCCCCCTGCCGCGCATCCTGGCGGCGGGCGACGTGCCCCGCCTGCCCCTGGCGGAGGCGCGGGAGCGAGGCCTGGTGAAGCTGGTCAGCCCCCGCCGGTCCTACCTGGAGCACCTGGGCGAGCTGGTCGACCTGGCGGCCCTGCGGGCGGCTGGCCTGCGGGTGGTGATCGACTCCATGTATGGGGCGGCCGCCGGCTGGCTGCTCGAGCTGCTCGCCGGCGGCGCCACCCAGGTGCAGGAGCTGCACGGCGAGCGCAATCCCCTGTTCCCCGGCCTCCAGCCGGAGCCCATCGCCCGCCACCTGGGCGCCCTCATCGATGCCGTCCGCTCGACCGGCGCCGACGTGGGGGTGGCCACCGACGGCGACGGCGACCGCGTGGGCGTCATCGACGAGCGAGGCGAGTTCGTCAACCAGCACCAGGTGTTCGCCCTCCTGGCCTACTACCTGCTGGAGGTGCGCGGCCAGCGGGGGGCGATGGTCAAGTCGGTCACCAGCACGCGCATGATCCCCCGCCTGGGCGAGCTGTACGGCGTCCCCGTGTATGAGACGCCGGTGGGCTTCAAGTTCCTGGGGCCGAAGATGATCGCCGAGGATGCCCTGATAGCCGGCGAGGAGAGCGGCGGCTTCGCCTTTCGGGGCCACCCGCCGGAGCGCGACGGCATCCTCTCCGCCCTCTACTTCCTGGACTTCCTCGCCCGCCGCCGCTGCCGCCCCTCGGAGCTGCTGGCGGAGCTGTACGAGAAGGTGGGGCCTCACTATTACGATCGCATCGACATCCACCTCGAGCCGGACCGCCAGGGCGAGCTGAGGGAGCGCCTGGCCCGCGCCCAGCCCGAGCGTCTGGCGGGCCTGGCCGTGACCGCCTCGGACACCACCGACGGCTTCCGCTTCCATCTGGAGGGCGGCGGCTGGCTGCTCTTCCGCTTCTCGGGCACCGAGCCCTTGCTGCGCATCTACACCGAGGTGCAGGATCAGAGGTTAGTGGCCGAGCTTCTGGCGGCCGGAAAGGAGCTGGCGGGCCTGCCCTGAGCCTGCCTGCCGAAGGGACTGTAGCCATGAGCGTTCTGGACGACCCGACCGCCTACCAGAGGATCGACCCCCAGGGAATGCTGGCCGCCATCCGCGACCTGCCCCGCCAGTGCCGCGCCGCCTGGCAGGAGGCCTCCGCCTTAGGCGGACATCTGCCCGCCGACTACCTCGACATCGACAAGGTGGTTATCCTGGGCATGGGCGGCTCGGCCATCGCCGGCGACCTCCTGCGCTCGCTGGTCGCCCTGGAGAGCCCCGTCCCCATCTTCAGCCATCGCAGCTACGAGCTGCCCCTCCTGGTGGACGAGAGGACGCTCCTGATCGCCTCCAGCTACAGCGGCGGCACCGAGGAGGTGCTGTCCGCCTTCGAGCGGGCCCTGCCCATCCCGGCCAAGAAGCTGGTCATCACTACCGGCGGCAGGCTGCTGGCCACCGCCCGCGCCAACGGCGTCCCCGCCTTCGTCTTCGCCTACGAGGGGGAGCCGCGAGCCGCCCTGGGCTACAGCATCATGCCCCTCCTGCGCATAGCGGAGAAGGTAGGGCTGGTGGGCGACAAGGCCGAGGACGTGGAAGAAGCTATCGCCGTCATGGAAGGGCTGGCAGAGCGTATCGGCGAGAGTGTGCCTGCGGCCGAGAACCCCGCCAAGCAGCTCGCCCACAAGCTCCACGACCGCCTGCCGGTCATCTACGGGGCGGGTATCCTGACCGAGGTGGCCCACCGCTGGAAGACACAGCTCAACGAGAGCAGCAAGGTGTGGTGCTTCTACGAAGAGCTGCCCGAGGCCAACCACAACGCCATCATCGGCTACGCCCTGCCCCAGGCGATAGCGGCGCAGGCCTTCGTCGTCTTCCTGCGCTCGCCCGCCATCCATCCCCGCATCCTCCTCCGCTACGATTTCACGCGCTCGGCCCTGGCCGAGGCGGGGGTGGAGAGCGCGGTGGTGGAGGCCGAAGGGAAGAGCCCCCTGGCCCAGATGATGAGCGCCATCCTCTTCGGCGACTACATCAGCCTGTACCTGGCCATCCTCAACGGCGTCGCCCCCGCCCCAACGACGGTCATCGACCACCTGAAGGAGTGGCTGGCCGCGCAGCAGGCCTAGAAGACCTCGTGCCGGATAAGGACAACGTCCGCCTGGTGATGAAGGAAGGGGCGATCCTTAAGGACCTGCTGGGGGCCTGACCGCGGCTACCGCTTGGTGTACTGGGGCGCCTTGCGGGCTCGCTTCAGGCCGTACTTCTTGCGCTCCTTGACCCGCGAGTCCCGAGTGAGCAGGCCAGCCTTGCGTAGAGCAGACTTGTACTGCTCGCCGGCGGCCACCAGCGCCCGGGCGATGCCGTGAGCGATAGCGCTGGCCCAAGAGGTCGTGCCGCCGCCTGCTATCTTCACCTGAACGTTGAACTTGTCCAGGGTCTCGGTCAGCAGCAGCGGCTGGCGTACGGTGGCCTGATAGACAGGGCGGGTGAACACCTCCAGGAAAGGCCTGTCGTTGATGACGATGGTGCCGGTGCCTGGGTACAAGCGCACTCTGGCTACCGCCGTCTTGCGTCGGCCTGTCCCATGGTAGTAGTGCTGCCCCGCGATGACCTGCTCTTCGACCACTTTCCTTCGTCCTCCTAGCTGGAACCCGCCTCGGCGGGCGCGTCCTTCGCCTTCTGGGCACCCCGCACCTGGGCCTCGTGGGGATGCTCTGGCCCGGCGTAGACCTTGAGGTTACGAAACAGCTTTCGCCCCAGCCGATTGTGGGGCAGCATGCCCCGCACCGCCAGCTCGATTACCCGCGCCGGCCGGGTGGTCAGGAGCTCGCCCAGGGTCACGCTCTTCAGCCCGCCGTGGTAGCCCGAGTGGCGGTAGTAGACCTTATCCTCCAGCTTCTTGCCGGTGACCCGCACGCGGGCGGCGTTGACCACGATGACGTAGTCGCCCATTTCCAGGTGAGGCGAGTAGGTCGGCTTGTGCTTGCCGCGAAGAAGGCGGGCAATGCGGGTAGCCAGCCGCCCCAACGTCTGGTCCGCCGCGTCGATCACCTGCCAGTCGCGGCTGATATCGGCCCCCTTCAGGCTATAGGTCCGCATCCTCTTCATGATCACCTACACTCAGACCCTTATATTCCACAGCCATCAGACAAAGGCCCCGCGCCGGCGCTGCCAGGGTGGCCGCCCGTCCCCGCCTCCGGCGGGCGAGCAAGCGACGGAAATCCTCGGCGCTCTGCCTGCCCAGGCCCACCTGCACCAGCGCCCCCACCGTTCGCCGCACCTGCTGAGGCAGGAAGGCGTTGGCCTCCATGTCGAAAGTCACCCAGGAGCGCTGGCGGCACACCTGCGCCCGATACACGCTGCGCACGGTGCTCCCCAGGGCGGACGGCGCGGCGAAGGCGGCGAAATCGTGCTCGCCCACCAGCTCTTGCGCCGCCGTCTGCATCGCCCCCACGTCCAACGGCCGAGCGATGTGCCAGCAGTGGCCCCTGAAAAGGGCCGGTCGCTGCCGCCTGTTGTAGATCAGGTAACGATACCAGCGTCTGCTGGCGTGGCGGCGCACGTCGAAATCGAGCGCCACCTCACGGGCCGACCGCACAGCGATGTCCGCGGGCAGATAAGCGTTCAAGGCCCCCACGAAGACGTCCGCCGCGTAGGGTGCCCGAGTCTGGAACGACACCACCTGCCCTTTGGCGTGCACGCCGGCGTCGGTGCGGCCAGCCAGGGCCACCCTCGTCGACTCACCGGTCAGTCCGCTCAAGGCCTTCTCCAGCTCCCCCTGGACGGTGGGCGCGTTCCTCTGGTACTGAGAGCCAGCGTAGGCCGCTCCCTCGTACTCCACCACCAGAGCCAGTCTGCGTAGAGAGATCTCATCGCCCTGCTCCGCCGCCACGATGACAACCCGCGCCCTGCCTATTCTTTCCCCACCAGCTCTAGCTGGGCCATGTGAGCGCCGTCGCCCAGGCGCGGGCCCAGCTTGACGATGCGAGTGTAGCCGCCGGGCCGGCTGGCAAAGCGGGGCCCCAGGTCGTCGAAGATCTTCGTCACCACGTCCTTGTCGGTCACGATGCGCAGAGCGCGGCGGCGGGCGTGCAGGGTGCCGTCCTTGCCCAGCGTGATCACCTTCTCGGCGATGCTCCGCACCTCCTTCGCCTTGGCCTCGGTGGTGACGATCTTCTCGTGGCGCAGGAGATCGGTCACCTGGTTGCGGAACAGGGCCAGGCGGTGGCTCGCCGACCGGCTGAGTCTACGTCCAGCGATGCGATGAGCCATGGCTTGCTAGCCCTCGCCCTCCTCGCCGACCTCTGCCTTGAGCATCTTGAGCTTGCGCTGCCACTCGGCCAACTCCTCCCCCTCCACCCCCTCAGGAGCAGCCTCCGCCTCCTCGACCCCGGCCTTGGCCCGCTTCTTGGCCTTCTTAGGCGCTGCCGCCACCGCCACCTCCTCAGGCAGCGGCGGCGCTGCCGCCTCGGCCTCTTCGCCGGGCGGGGCTGCGACCTCCTCGGCTACAACTACCTGTTCGCCGAGTACGGGCGCAGCAAGCGGCGCCCCTTCCGCCAGAGGCGGAGGCGCCTCAGGCGTAGGCTCTTCTCGGCGGGGAGCCTCCTCGCGCCGCCCCACCATCGCCGGCAGCTCCTCCTCCTCGATGACCGAGGGAACCTCTGCCAGCAGCTCTTCCTCCGCCTTCTCGACGGCGAGGAACCCCAGCTCGCTCAACCGTGCCTTGAGCTCGTCGTAGGACTTGCGGCCGAAGTTGCGCAGCGCCAGAAGCTCGTCCTCGCTCTTCTCCAGCACCTGTCCCACGGTCATCAGGCCGCTGCGCTTGAGACAATTGTAGGCTCGCACCGACAGATTGAGGTCCTCGATGGTCATGTTGTAGCGCTCGACGGTGAGGACGGTTCCCGCACCCAGACCCCGCTCCACCATCGGCGGCACCGGCTTCCCTAGCTGGCCGAACAGGGAGAACTGCTCCAGGAGGATATCGGCACTCTGGCTTATGGCCTCCACGCCGCTGATGGTGCCGTCGGTCCACACCTCCAGCAACAAGCGGTCGTAGTTGCTGGCCTGGCCCACGCGGATGTGCTCCACCTTGTAGTTCACCTTGTGCACCGGCGTGTAGATGGCGTCCACGGGTATCTCCCCGATGGGCAGGCCATCGCTTTCCCCCGCTGGCACGTAGCCGCGACCCTGCTCCACGTTGAGCTCTACCCTCAACTCCGCCTCCGGCGAATCCAGGGTCGCCAGGTGGAGATCAGGGTTGATGATCTCGTAGTCCGGGGACGTCTGAATGTC
>JAUYDU010000214.1 GCA_030691665.1 Chloroflexota bacterium | reverse complement strand
CATGATCAGCGCCGCCCTGACAGCCATCGGCGGGCTGATCACCCCCGCCCTGGGTCCTTTCCTCGGCTGGCTGACCTGGCCGGCCGTCGCCTACCTGGTGAGGGTCGTCAGGCTTCTGGCCGACCTGCCCTTCGCCTCCGTATCGGTGGACGGCCTCAACACGACCCACGCGTTCGCCTACTACGCGGCGCTGGCCGGCCTCGTCTGGCTGGTCGCCCGCCGGCCCGGGTCGCCGCTGCGCCTCCCCCAGGTGCCCGCCTGGGCCACGAGCCCCCTATCGGGCCTAGCCCGACCCCTTCGGGCGCTGCCCCCGCTTGGCCTGGCTCTGGTGCTGGGGCTGGGCGCCGTCTTCGTCTGGCTGCTCGTCCTGGCATCGCCCGGCGGGCGACTGAGCGTCACCTTCCTGGACGTGGGCCAGGGCGAGGCCATCCTCATCCGCAGCCCGGCTGGCCACAACATCCTGGTGGACGGCGGCCCCAACGGCGAGGCGATAGCCGCCGCCCTGGGCCGCCGCCTGCCCTTCTGGGACCGCCATCTGCACATGGTGATTCTGACCCACCCTGACCAGGACCACCTGGCCGGCCTGGTCACAGTCCTCGAGCGCTACGACGTCGATCAGGTGCTCGTTCCGGCCGCCACGGACGATTCCCCCGCCTTCCGCGCCTGGCAGGAGGCCGTCGCCGAGCAGGACACCCCCCAGGAAGAGGCGCTCGCCGGCGAGTGGCTGGATCTGGGCGGCGGCGCCAGGCTCTCGGTGCTCCATCCGCCGCCGGAGCCCCTGGCCACCGGCGAGGAGGATAACAACGGGGTAGTGCTCAAGGCCAGCCTGGGCGAGGCCGCCTTCCTCCTTGCCGCCGACATCGGCTCGGAGGGAGAGGCCTACCTGGTGAACAACCACGCCGACCTGCGGGCAGCGGTGCTTAAGGTGCCCCACCACGGCTCGGCCACCTCCTCCTCGCCCGCCTTTCTGGCGGCGGTGCAGCCGCTGACGGCGGTCATCTCCGTGGGGCAGGACAACCGCTACGGCCTGCCGTCACCGCAGGCGCTCGACCGGCTGGACGGCCTGCCCGTCTTCCGCACCGACCTCCACGGCGACGTGGAGATCAGCACCGACGGCCGCAAGCTGTGGATCAGGACGGAGCGGGGTGGGGAGTAGCGGTGGCGCGACCTGCGCTGGATGCCAATCTGGAGGGCATGAAGCTCGCCCACCGCCCGCACTGACATGGTACAATGCTTTGGCGCTGTCATTCGGATCATTTGAAACCACACGGCGCTTGCGGTAATCTATGAGAAGCGTGAGCAACCAGCAGTGCTTTGGACCGGCAGATGGAACTAATTAAGGTCACATGTGAGCTACGTCACGCTGAAAGAATGAAGATCCTAGCACCCTACGAGGCTCTCCACCGAGAGGTACTGGGAAAAGAGCCGGAAGACGTAGGCAGGTGGATAACGCCCGGCCTGCGCCTTGAAGACAAGGATCGGAAGAGGATAGTGGTGGTCGACCCGTCATACAGCGTGGTGGCTATCGAGGAGCCACCCAATGTCGGCTATTGCAGGGACACGATCCTTGCGCTATTTGAGGACGTACAGAGACTCCTGACCGTCCCTCGGATAGCACGGTGGGGCCTGCGATTCACATGGATACACGCCTACGGAGACAACTTCGAAGCCCTACTCGGAGCCTGCAAGGAACGGCTCCTGGCGCCAGGTCCACTGATTGGACGAGCCTCGGACGTTGGGTTGGTCCTGGACTACGTGGTCAACGGGCTCAAACTGACCGTGACGGCGGGGCCTATGAAGATCGAGCAACTGAAGTCTCACTTCCTGGCGTTCGAGCCGAAGGAGCTGCCCCCGGTCTTCCTCTACCTCGATGTCGACACGGCAGATGTCGAGACGCCGCAATACTCTCGGAGGCACCTAGGCCAACTATTCGACCGCGGCCATGGTCAGGCCGAGGCGATCGCCGAAGAAGTGATATCGGTAGTAGGGGTGTAGTATGAGTACGGGTTCAGTGAAGCTAAACGTGAGTACGGGTTCAGTGACGCTAAACGTCCGGGTAGGAACCGTCACAGACGCTGGCAGAGAAGCCGTCAGCCCACGGCCTGAGTCGCCAGAGATATCCTCTGAGACCACGCGGTCTCCACTGTAGTGGGGGGGCGGTAAATCCTACACGGCAAATTTGGGACGTCCAAGACGCACGCCGCCAAAGCACTCTGGCGGGACGGCATCGATCGATTGGGAGAGCGTGCTTCGGGAGATCGCGTCGCCCGTCACCACAATTTGGGATTCACCTCGCCTCCGTGATCTGTTGGCTCAGCCTCTTGGTGCTCCAGTAGAGCTCACGGACGAAGAAGCGGAGGAAATCCTGCGTCTCGCGGCAGGGCGTCGCCCCGATCTCACGCCAGGGAAAGAGTACATCGCCCACATTCGCAGCCTCCTAGGCCACTCCATCCTCCACCGCCGAAAGGGCCGAGGATGACCGATGCCCTGTTCGATACCACTGTCTTCATAGACTGGTGGCGCGGCGACACAGGGGCGATAAGTCTTGTCGACGCGGTCAAGAATGGCCGCTTCACGGCCTCGTACTCCAGCATGAGCATCGTCGAGTTGTGGCAATGGGACCAACTCGATCGCAAAGAGGAAATAGAGTACGTCGCTCTTACCAGCCGCTATCTCGAAGAGGCCTCGCTAGGGTTCGAAGAGGCCAGGTTGGCCGGAACCTGGCTCCGTGGCTACGGCAGGAACCAGCGCAGAGAGTTATTCGCTGACGCTCTGATAGCAGCGACAGCGCAACTCAGGCGCGAGACCGTGTATTCACGAAATGATCGACAGCTTCGCCGCTTCTACTCAGACGTACAGCCGTACTGATCCCACCATGACATCCGCTCGCCCCGACGGCCGCCAGCCCGACCAGATACGCCAGGTGCGCATCACCCCCAAGTACCTGGCTCACGCCGAGGGCTCGGCCCTCATCGAGCTGGGGGAGACGACGGTCCTCTGCGCCGTCAGCGTCGAGAACCGCCTGCCGCCCTTCCTGCGAGGCTCCGGCTCCGGCTGGGTCACCGCCGAGTACGGCATGCTCCCTCGCTCCACCCAGACCCGCACGCCCCGCGAGGCCGCCACCGGCCGCATCGGCGGCCGCACCCACGAGATCCAGCGCCTCATCGGCCGCTCCCTGCGCGCCGTCACCGACCTCGCCCTCCTGGGCGAGCGCACCCTCACCGTGGACTGCGACGTCATCCGGGCCGACGGCGGCACCCGCACGGCGGCCATCACCGGCGCCTACGTGGCCCTGCGCCAGGCCTGCGAGCTCCTGGTGCAGCGAGGCGACGTCGGCTCGATGCCCATCCGCTGCGCTGTGGCCGCCACCAGCGTCGGCGTGGTGGACGGCCTGCCCGTGCTTGACCTGTGCTACGATGAGGACGCCCGCGCGGAGGTGGACTTCAACGTGGTCATGACCGCCGACGGCGAGCTGGTGGAGGTGCAGGGCACGGGCGAGAGCCACCCCTTCAGTCGCCAGGCGATGAACGAGCTCCTCGACCTGGCCGAGGCAGGCATCCGCCGCCTGTTCGAGGCCCAGAAGATCGCCCTGGCCGAGATCGGGATATTCGACTAGATGGCTACGACTTCGAGAAGGCAGCTCGTTCGCCGCATCCAGGCGCTGCCGGCCAGGGCAAAGATCGGGCTGGCCTGGCGGCTGGTGCGGGACGATCGCCTGCCCCTCCTCGTCAAGGTGGTCATTCCAGCCCTAATAGCGTATCTCCTGATGCCCCTGGACATCATCCCCGACTTCATACCCGTCCTCGGCCAGCTCGACGACATCCTCCTCATCGTCATCGCCGTCGCGGTGCTGATGAGGTTCACGCCCGTTCGCCTGCTGGAAGAGCACCTCGGCCGGCTGGAAGCCGAGGCGCGGCGGCGAACGTGACCGGCGGTAGCGCAGGCTTCCCAGCCGACACGAACAGCAAGATCTCTCTTCCTTGTTCCTTGTTCTTTGTTCTTTGTTCCCTCTTCCCTTTTCCCGCCTACGCATACTCCCCCAGGAAAGTACCTCCGATGATGTGGACGTGGCCGTGCGCCTGGCTCTGCATAGCGTCCAGACCGAAGTTGGACAGCAAGCGAAAGCCGTTGGGGCAATACTCCTCCCCCAGACGGACGGCGACCTCACCCACTCGCCCCATGTCCTGCCACAGCTCCGCCTGGCTCACGTGGCGCTTGGGGACGGCCAGGAGCATCACCGGCACCCAATGCAGCCGATTGCGGAACACCATCACCTCCTCATCCTCGTAGAGGACGTCCGCCTCGGCCCGGCGGGCGATGATGTCGCAGAAGGTGCAGTAGCCGACGCGCAGGTCTCCCATTACTAGCGGCCATTCTAGGCCAGGCGGCGCGAGAGGATCAACGCCAGCAATGTAGCGGAAGCCTTTAGGCTTCCACCCCATGTCATGGAGGCCTGAAGGCCTTAAACAGAATAGATCGACAGCTTGTCATTCTGAGCGCCCGGACGGGCCCGTCCGGGCAGCGAAGAATCTGGGGTGGGGTGCCACTTCGCACACGGGTCCTTTCGCCCCACCGCCAGACCCTTCGTCCTTCCAAGGAAGGACTCAGGGTGACAGACCGGCCCTTGCCGTGTCGAATTATTTTGTTAACGACCTTCACGGGGCGGTCGAGAATGTCCGGCCCCCTAAAGACGAGCCAGTGAGGCTGACGGCTGATCGGCGCGACACCTTTCTGACCCGCCCATCCTCCATCGGCCTCTTGACGAGCGGCGAGCGACTGCCTATATTGCGGAAACAAGACCATCCTTTCCGATATCGCATTCCCTGCTAGGAGCAGCCCTTGCTGGCTTGGCTGGAGCG
>JAUYDU010000148.1 GCA_030691665.1 Chloroflexota bacterium | reverse complement strand
TCGTGGTCGACCCGATCAGATTCACCACCACCTCATGGCTCACCAGCGGCTTCCCCCGCCAGTTCTGGCTGATGGCGGAGAACAAGCGGTGCTCGATCTTGTTCCACTTGCTGGTTCCCGGCGGGAAGTGGCACACCGCCATCTCAAGCCCCGTCTCGTCCGCCAGCTTCTGTAGCTCCAGCTTCCACAAGCGCAGTCGATACCCATTGCTCCCGCCGGCATCGGCGGTGATCCGCAACCGTGTCGCAGCTGGGTAAAGTGCCTGTCCCATGCTCCGCCACCAGCGCCGGATGCTCTCGACGGCAAAGCTTGCGGTATCGTGGTCCACCCCTACGCTGACCCACGCCTCGTTCTGGGCCACATCGTAGACGCCATAGGGGCTGACGCGGCCAAGCTCGGGGATCAGGAAGTCATGCACCAGCACTTCTTCCGGCTGCCCTTTGGGGCGCAGTTCACGCCCGCCGTTCTTGAAGGGACCGACCAATTCCTTCTTCTTCGTGTCCACGGAGATTACCGGCTCCCCAAGGGAGAGTTGCATTTGGACTGCCTGGTTCAGGTGGGCAAACTGGGCGTTGCGGTCAGGATGCCCGCTGCCCTCAAGCGTCTTCCGATTGGCTTGCAGACTGTAGCCCAGTTCATGGAGCAACTCCGCCACGATCCGATGGCTGGTCTGGTGCCCCTGGCGCCGCAGTTCCTCCGCCAGCTTCCGCACGCTCTTGCAGGTCCACCGCAGGGGTGACTCCGGGTCGCCGCGGGTCGTGGGCTCCACCAGTTTTTCCAAATCTTCGCGCAGTTTGGGATCATGCTCCACCGTGCGCTTGCGGCCCCCTCCTACGCGGCGGATGCGGCCCTTCTCAACTCCCCGGCCTGGGTCCGTCAACTCTCTCATCCCGCGGCGGATGCTCCGTGGCGACACGCCCAGCGCCCGGGCCACCGCCGCCTGGCCACCACGCCCGATCGCCACCGCCTCAGCAGCCAGCGCCAGCCGCCGCACGCGCTCATCCACAAGGTGTGCAAGAACTCGATACCGGCCCCGTATGCCTTCTACGTCGATCACCCTGTAAGTATAACACAAACAGGCCCGTTATTCCATGACACTCCCTAATGCTCAGGCTACTACTCCGCAAGCAGCGTTATTGTTATAGTTCCGTTTGCATAGACCCTTGAGCTAGGTGAGGCATCCAGCGCAGCCACAACCCTCTCAGCAACGGCGGGATCACCTGAGAGGTACTCCATAACAGGCTGGTCGAGGATGTCTGACGTCACAACGTAGGATGGTGGAGTTCCCATCTCTCCGCTGGAGATGGCCTCCAGGATGCCTTCCCAATAGAGCCCTTTATATCGGGCCACCACGTAGTTTTCCCGGTTTCTGAAGCCGCCAAAAGGGAAGGGGTCCCCTGCCAGAGCCCGTGCTTCTGTGACCGTGCCACCCGCCGTGTTGGTATGGAAAAAACTCAGCCCCTCAACATAGCCCGGGGGGATATAGTCAATTATCTGATTGCCTCCCTGCGCCACCATCCGCAAGGGTCCTGCCAGCACCAGGAACACCACCACCGCCACCGCCCATTTCACAGCCTTAGCATCCAGGGTCTTGGCCCCAAAGTAGGCCACCAGGGGCAGGACAAAGGTATAAAGGCGCACAAGAACGCCCCCGCTGAGGAATCCCACAGTAGCCGCCAAGCTGCAAATCCCGATCCCCAAGGCCAGGACCGTAAGGTCTGTAGTTCTGTTTTTCCCGGACCTGAGGCTGATGGCGGCTCCAACCACACCAATGCCGAAAACCAGCCCCATAAGTAGCACTCTCAGCGTCGCCACTAATTGGTGCGATTCACTTCCGGCCGCGGTGGGGCTGAGCAAGACTAGGAAGATGCCTTCTAGAAGCTTCTCGATCAGTTGGGATACAACCGCTGCATAGAAAGGCACGTTCGCTTCAAAGAAGACTGTTGCGCTATAGAGCATCCACGAAGTGGCTGTGACAAGAGCAAGAAGGATGAATACACCTATTACATATCTTCTAGCTAGATAGAGTGCACCCATCATACTGAGGGTCACCAGGGCAGTCAACATGTGGGATACGACGATTGCGGCAACAAGCAGATAGGCTACGAGCCAATGGCCCGCTGAGCTGAGGTCGCCCCTCCGCCATAGGCGGGGCTTGGTAAACAGCGCTAGGATGACAAAGAACAGCGCGAGGACATAGGCTTGCGGCAGCCACGCATTGTGCTGTTGCCAGTTCCCCAGGGCAAACAGCCACAGCCCGATCCAGCAATACTTGCTCCCAAGGGTGTTCCGAAAGAATAGGTACAATCCGCCCAGATAGGCAACCTGTACGGCAAAGGGTGCTAGTCTTATGAACATATCGGGACTGTCTATTCCCAGCACTTGCATCAATATTGCAGATTGAATGAAAAACCCGGGCCAGTTGTGATACCACAGTTGTCCCAGATCTGGTTGAACGTGTCCTTCCCGGATTATGTAGTCGGTAAAGCCAAAGAACTCATAGGCGTGGAACCCCCCAGGGACCCAATCGCCAAAGACCAAGGGAGCCAGCCAAAAGGCGGCATTAAGCAACAACCACTGACAAAGGGAGAGCCCCGCATTCCCCTTGGGAGAGAACCAGAGGATGACTGCCGCTACCGTGAGCAAGGCTAGCGCGAGGAAGAAGCTCAAGGGGAAACTGTGAATCACCCCGAGGAATCCAATGGTGCGTTCCGCTCCCATGAGACTGAGTACGCCCACGACTGTAGCGACCAGGGTGAGGATCAGCGAGATCTCCGTAGACCGCGAGATCCATCCCCGGCGGGCTCGCACCCCTTCTGGTGGACCAGGACGGCGGTCAGGGAAAGTGGCAACCGTAGGGAGTTCAGCGCTCATGGGCTCTGCCCTACGGAAATAGGAGCCTCGGGCCCCGACGCAGCCACGGCTGCCAGCTCGTGAGCGACAGCGGCTGAGAGGTTGCACCCACACGGTCTTCCGCAGGCTATTGCCTCAAGCGGTATCGAACTGGCCCTTCTCATTGACATTCAGAGTAACATCCCTTCAGACGACCTCCCCCACACGCCGGAGGGGGAGCAGGCGCGGAGGGAGTTTTTAGGCTCGGCCCACAGGATCGGCGCGGTTCAGCACACTGAGTCGGTCTACTCCGCCATTCTCTACCCATGCGTCTCCCTGACGCCTGTGCGAGGCCGCCTTCGTTTAGGAGTCGCCGTCTGGCCCCGCTGCCGTGCTGGTAGGGACCTGCGAAAGGATGGCTTCGTCGTACTTTATGGCCTCCACTGCGGTCTCCAGCCGGAGCGGGTACTCAGCTCCCGAGAGCACGGCTTGCACGGCACGCTCTAGCAGGTACTGGTGCCCGTAAACCCACGGGCGGTAGCGCCCTATGGCGTAGTTGAGCCCCGTCCACGCCAAGGCCCAAGCTCGCGACCGGACATCATTCAGCGCCTCGCCCCCGCGGGCCAGCGCGTCTGAGGGGTGCCTAACCACGCCCCGCCGCACCACCGCCTGAGAGTTGCCGTCGATGGAAAGGCTGCCCCTGGCGCCAGTGATGTCCACCATGAAGCGACTAGTTGGCGCGGTCAGAGACAGGGCGATGCTTCCAAGGCTGGTCTTGTTCGCCACCACCACTCGTAGCTGGTCACCGGACACATGCCCGTTCGGTGATAGGCGAGCGGTGATAGCGGCGACGCGGTCCACGCTGCCCATGAACTGGGCCAGCACCATCGTCAGGTGCGGTATCGACTCGCCGAAGACACCGCCCTGGAGCCTGTGTGCCCAGTGTCCGGCATCGGATAGTATGTCGGACAGGTCCCACTCGCCCTTGATATCCACGCCCACTACCTCTCCGATGGCGCCCCTTTCCACCAGCGCGCTGGCCTGGCGCAGACACGGCATCACCGAAAGGTTGTAGAGGGGGAACACCCGGCCGCTCTTCTGGGCCAGGTGTGCCATCTCCTCGGCCTCTCTGGGCGTCGCAGTCAGCGGCTTCTCTACAATGCAAGGTATGCCGCGCTCCAGCGCCTTCTTCACTATATGCAGGTGCGTTCCAGGCGGGGTACAAACGTCAACCAGGTCCAACTCCTCTTCCCGGAGCATGGCCTCGTAGTCTGTCCAGGCGTGGCCGGCGCCCCACCTCTCCGCGGCCCGCTTTGCCCGCTCGGGGTCCGTGTCGCAGACGGCCGCTATGGTAGCGGCCCTCATGCCCGACAGCACGGGAAGATGTGCCAGTTGTGCCACGTTACCCACACCGACCACCGCCACCCTCACACGCCCTTGTTTGCGTTGGCTCTCCAACTTGTCACCTCCAACTTGAGTGCTACTTCAACTGGGATTTCTCAGTTGTCAGGTAGGCTCTGGGCCACCCAGCTTTGAACCGGCCTGGGTTGTTTGGACACCCAAGATAGCATAATCCTGGTCATGCCGCTACTCCGACAAGAGGCCGCAATGCGGCGCGGACGGCCGCGGGCGCCTCCATCAAGGGCTTCCACGTCCATCTGCGGGGCTACGGCAAGGTGAAGCTGGTGGTGGTCAGAGATGGCGCCACCGTGCAGTACCTGGTGACCAACGCCCTGCGCTGTCCCCCAGAGAGCGGCGCCAGTAGTCCAGGATGTCTTTGAGGGTCTGGTCCAGCGGTATCTGTGGGCTCCATCCCAGGGCGCGCAACCGAGTGTTGTCGCCAATGATCACGGGCTCGTCGATGGGACGCAAGCGGGCAAGGTCTTGCTCCACAGGAATGGAGCGCTCGGCCATCGAGACGAGGATATCCAGCAGCTCCCGCACCTTGTTGCCCGTGCCTGAGCAAAGGTTATAGACCTCGCCCGGGGTTCCCTTTTCGCCTAGGAGCCAGAGGCCTCGCACGGCGTCCCGCACATCCAGGAAGTCGCGCACCGCTTCCAGGTTCCCCACGCTCACGGCGCGCCGCTCTCCCCGCTCCACTGCCACGATGCCCCGCGCGAAGTCGGAGCACGCGTCACTCGTCTTCCTCGGGCCGATGACGAAGAAGGGGCGGACGTGGACGACCTTCAACCCGTAGGTGTGCCAGTAGAGATGTCCGAGGAGCCCTGCGGCCACCTTGCTCACGCCGTAGGGGCTGGCGGGGCGCAGCGGCCTGTCCTCCCTACGGGGCGCCTCTTCCGGACTGGCGAAGCCATACTCCGCGCTGGAACCTGCCACCACCACG
Source organism: Chloroflexota bacterium (assembly GCA_030691665.1). Taxonomy (GTDB): domain Bacteria; phylum Chloroflexota; class Dehalococcoidia; order SM23-28-2; family SM23-28-2; genus JAUYDU01. Next base: position 13,491 of record JAUYDU010000148.1, on the reverse strand, counting down.
GTGGCGGCAGGGCTGGCCTTCCGCACAGCCTCCAGCAGGTTGAGGGTACCGAAGACGTTGGTTCTGAAGGTGTCCTCCGGGTCCTTCCAGGAGAGGACTGGCAGGCTCTGGGCCGCCAGGTGAAATACCACCTCCGGCTGCGACTCCCGCACGGCCGCCTCCACCTGCGCTGCGTCCAGCACATCGCAGGGCAGCAGAGAGAGCCTGTCCTTGAGGCAGGCAACGTTGGCAGGGCCGCGGCGGACAGCGCCATAAACCACACAGCCTCTGTCCAGCAGAAGCTCCGCAAGGTAGGAGCCCAGGAACCCGCCGACGCCAGTGACAAGCGCTTGCATGGTCTGAAGGCGAACCGGGTTATCCCTGTTCTTGCCTAACAAAGAGCGAATTCCCCTCTCTGACACAGAGCAAGTAACAGCCCTTATCCGTAACGAGTTCGGACTTATTGTTGTTGAAGATATGGACAACGTCTCGCCTGTGCTCATCAATCTTGTAGATGGTGAATGCCTGCGCAGTCAACAAGTCAAGTAGGCCTCTTGGCGAGGCTCCTGCCGCCACCAGCGATTGCGGAACGAACTCACAGAATATCTTGACACCCGGGTTCTCGCTGACGATGCGTTGCATCCCTTGCAGCACCGCCATTTCTGCACCTTCCACGTCTATCTTGACAACATCGACTTTGCTTCCACCGAGGCACTCGTCCAAAGCAACAGCCTCGCACATGATGGGACTGGCATCCTTGCCCCGCCTAGTGACGCTGTGTAGAGTCGACTGTAGCGCATCTAGGTACAGAGTGAGCATTCCTGGCTTGTCGGATACGGCTTTCCGAAGCGGCACCACGTTTACTGTGAAACCATTCGCCTCGATGTTCTGGACGAGGAGGGCGTAGTTCCGGGGTACCGGCTCAAAAGCATAAACTCTGCCACAGTCCCCGACTTTAGCAGCCGCCGCGAGCGTGTAAATGCCAACGTGGGCTCCCACATCGACCACGGTCATGCCAATAGAAATGTTGCTCTTGAACAGCCCCAGCATGAAGGGCTCCCAGGAACCCTGTGTGAGCAAGTTGAATCCAAATCCGTCGTCGGGCGGTACAGAAATACTCACCCCGTCCGCTCTTATGGTCACACTGTTGCCGAAGAATAGACGCGCGAACAGAGCCCAAACGGGATATACCCATCGCATCCGGCCAACGCCGACAATAAGCAGGGGTCGAAGTACAATCCCCGCCAAGCGGAGCAGCTTCAGCTTCACAAAGTGTATCTTCAGCTTAGTCCCCCGCTATGTTCAGAGGTCTATCGTATGGCGCTTTCTCGCCGCCTCATATGCGGCGTACACCAGCCGGAGCGCCTCCAGCCCGTCCTGGCCGCTGCCCAGGGGTTCCCGCCGCTCCGAGACGGCGGCCACGAACTCCTTCCACTCCTCTCGCCAGGAGCGGTCCTCCCCCCGGAACTCCACCACCTCTTCCCCAAAGGGGGCGGTGAAGTCCCTTCGGCCGAAGATTGCCCGCTCGGTCCCGTAGCCGCCTCCCAGGCCCTCCACGGCCACGTACCCGTCCCGGCCGTAAAGCTCGAAGGAGAAGAGGTTCTTCCACTGGGTGAGACTGGAGTGGATGGAGGCGACAGCGCCGCCGGCGGTCCGGTAGAGGGCGAAGGCGTTGTCCTCCAGGGGCTCGACGCCCCAGAAACGCGTCTCCACGAAGGCGGTGACCTGGGAGAACCCGCCCAGGAACCAGCGGGCGAGGTCCACGGCGTGGATGCCCTGCTCCATGAGCTGCCCGCCGCCCACTATCTCCGGGTTGGCCCGCCACTCCTTCTCGTAGCCCAGCCGCCCGCCGATGCCGTACCGGCATCGGACGAAGATAGGCTCCCCGATGCGTCCCGCGTCGAACCACTTCCGTATCTGCTGAAACCCGGGGTGGTGGCGATGGTTGAAGCCGCACTTGAGGGTCTGCCCCGTCTCCCGCGCGACGCGAACCAACTCCTCCGCCTCCTCCACCATCTTCGTGAGGGGCTTCTCGCACAGGACGTGCTTGCCCGACCGCATGGCGGCGATGCTGATGCGCGCGTGGAGGTGTGGCGGCGTGCACACGATGACCGCGTCCAGGTCCTGTCTCTCCACCACCGGCTCCCAACCCTGCGCGGCCTCGCAGCGCATCCTGTCAGCCAGCCGTTTGGCCGATTCTAGAGTGGCGGCGCTGACGACGACCAGCTCTGTATTGGGGAACTCGGCCAGCACGGGAGCGCGCCGCCGCCCCTGGAGGCCCGCGCCGATAATCCCTACCCTCATGGATTCCCTCCGCTCGTCTTCTGGGCCCGCGCCCTGCCCACGCCCTGGTAGACAAAGCCCAACTCCACCATCCGGTCGGCGTCCAGCATGTTCTGCGCGTCCAGGAGGAAGGGGAACCGCATGGAGGCGCGCACCCGCCCGAAGTCCAACTCCTTGAACTCGGGCCAGGCCGTCACCAGCACCAGCGCCCGGCAGCCCAGGGCCGCGTCATATGGGGAGGCGCACCGGGTGAAGTAGCGCAGATGTGGCTCCACCTCCGTGGGGTTGGCCCTTGGGTCGTAGGCCTTGACGCTGGCTCCCTCCTCGGCCATGGCCCTCACTATCTCCAGGGCCGCGGAGCGGCGGAGCGTGCTGGTGCCCGCTTTATAGGTGAGCCCAAGTACCCCCACCTCCAGCCCCTGGAGCGAGCCGAAGGACTGTTTCAGCCTCAGGACCACCATGCGGTTCTGGAGCTGGTTCACGCGCAGAACACCGTTGACCAGAGGTGCCTCGTAGTCGTGCTCCTCCCCCAGGTGGCTCAGCGCCTTCAGGTCCCGGGCCAGCGTCCCTCCTGCGAAGCCGAGGCCAGGGAACAGGGGCGCCCTGGGGCTGACGCGGCTGTCCAGGCGAAGCGCCTGCATCACCTGGAGAGCGTCGGCCCCCACCAGGTCGCTGAGGTTGGCCAGCTCGTTGGCGAAGCTGATGTTCAGCGCCAGGTAGGCGTTGATGGCGTGCTTGGTCATCTCGGCGGTGCGCAGGTTCACCGCCACCCGCGGCGCCTGGATGGGGGAGAGGAGCTGCTCCACCGCCTGGCGCGTGGCGGGGGTGTCGGCGCCGATGACCAGCATGTCTGGACGCTTGAACCGCTCGATGGCCTGGCCCAGGCGCAGGTTCTCCGGCACGCAGGCGATGCCGAACCGGAGGCCGGGGTTGAGACGCCTTACGGTGGCGGCCATGGCCTCGCACGTGCCCACCGGCACCTGGCTGCTCACCACCACCGTCGCGCCGTCCTCCGCGCAGCCGGCCAGCTCCTGGAAGGCAGAGGTGATGGGGGAGAGGTCCGCCTCGTCCTGGTCGTTCACGGGCGTGTCGTGGGCGATGATGAGGTACGGCGCCCCTCTGGCCCCGTCGCGGAGGTCGGAGGTGAAGCCCAACCGGCCTGAGGCGATGTTCCGCTCCATCAGCTCTTGGAGGCCAGGCTCATATAGGGGCGGCTCGCCGCTGTTGAGGAATGCCACGCGGGCCTGGTCCCTGTCCACCCCGACCACCTGGTAGCCCAGGTCGGCCAGACACGCGCACGTCACCGCGCCCAGGTGCCATATGCCGACGACGCAGACCTTCGCGCGGACTTCAGAGGAGATAGGCTCCGCCATTTGGCCTACTCCTCGCCCAGGAGCCTGCGGGCGGCGATGCGCACCGCCTCGTCGGAAGTATGCTTTGCCTGCCAGCCCAGGCTCTTCATCTTGGAGACGTCGTAGATCACGTTGGGTACATCGCCCGGCCATCCCCGCTTGCCGCCTGTGGTGCGGAACCGGACGTTCTTGAGCCCCATCTCCTCCGCGACGATGCGAGCTATGGCCGAGATTTTCGTCGTTGACTCGCAACCCAGGTTGAACACGTCGCAGGGCTGCACATCCGCCCTATTGACCGCGGTCAGCATCCCCTCGATGCAATCTTCTACCAGGAAAAAGTTCTTATGTCCCATGCCGTCGCCAAGAATCTCCAGTTCATTGGGGTTCTTCCGGAGCTTCGCGATAAAGTCATGTATGACCCCTCGCCTCATCCTCGCACCTACCACATTGCCGAAGCGGAAGACCCAGGCCTGCATGTCAAAGAGGTGGCACCAGGCGCTGATAATGGCCTCCCCCGCCAGCTTGCTGGCCCCATAGAAAGACTCCGGGAAGAGAGGGGCGGCCGTCTCAGGGGTGGGGTAGAGCTTGATGTCACCATAGACCGTGGAAGATGAAGTATAGACTAGGCGTTTTATGCCGTTGGCCTTCATAGCCTTCATGACGTTTTGGGTGGCGATAATCCCGTTGTTCAGGTCCAGGTCAGGGTTTGATACCCCCTTGGCGATGTCACCATTCGCACCTAGATGCCACACGAAGTCGTGTCCCGCCATCTGTTCTTCTAGGAGTTTGTAGTTGAGGAGGTCGCCCTCCACAAAGCAGAACCTAGGGTTGCCCAGGTTATGCTCGATGAACGCTTTCCTCCCCATCGAGAGGTTGTCGTAGACAGTGACATCCCTTCCGTTCTGGAGCAGCCAGGCCGTTAAGTGACTGCCGATGAATCCTGCGCCTCCAGTCACGAAGTGCTTGACGCCTAGAACTTCGACCATGCTAAACTCTCCTTTCGTTGGCCTTAGCTTTTCTGGAGTCCCGTAGGAGGGAGCCAGTACCCTTTAGATAACCGGCCAGATAACCGGCTCCCGTATAGAAAAGGGCGATCGACGCCACCCTGAATTGGTTCCAGGCCCCTATAGGATCCCTAGGGAGCCTTCCCAACATTCTTGGAAAGAAACGCAGAAGGATTAGCCTCAGCACGGCTATCTCGATATGAATATTGAAGGATGCCTCCTTGCCCTCTGGGTACAACTTCTTCAGAATTGCCTTTCCATACCCGTCACGGAAGGACTTCCTTCGTATAAAGCTGGCGGAAAGCCTGTTGCGATAGACTTTGTGGGAGACACGTACGGCGGGGTGAAAGAGAATAACCTTCCCCGTGGCTCGGCGAACTTGCATGGAGAATTCTACGTCATCGGCGCCTGTCTTCTCTCCGCCGACAAAGGCCTCAGAAAACCGGCAGGAGTCAAAGGCTTCCTTCCGAAATGCCATGTTCATCCCCCACGCATTGCGGACGATGGTAGGCCTCGTGAAGCCAGTCCAGCCGGGAGTTGGGCAGCTCAATAGCCAGTAGAACTCTTCGGGGAACCATTCTAGCTTGTTGCCCTGCCAGAGGGGGTAAGCAGGGCCAGTAAGGCCAATAGCCCCTGCGTTCTGCCGAAAGGCATCTACGATCTCCTGGACCCAGTCCGGGAAAGCGATGGCGTCGTCATCGATGAAGGCGATGATGTCACCCCGCGAGTGCTTGGCACCAAGGTTACGCGCGGGAGAAAGGCCCGGGACGCCATCGTTGAACACGGTGCGCAGGTTGGCTATCCCCTTCTGCATCGCAAAACCCTCAATCCTGTGGCAAATCTCCTGGGTCCCTTCGCCCACGAAGATGATCTCCAGGTTGCGATATGTCTGGGCGTGAAGACTCTCCAAAACCCCCTGGACATCCTTGACCCGGTCCAGGGTGTAAGATGTGACGATGACAGACACCAGAGACTCCTCTGAGGGAGCCATGGGTGGTGCAGGAAGCGGTGCTCGAGCGGGCACCGGTTCAGCGACGGTACCGCCCCCGAAGGATGCTGTTGGTGGCTCTAAAGCCAGCCCTTCAGCTTGGCTGCTTGGTCTCCCCGGCGACCCGCTCTGCGTCATGATGCCCCACTTCGAAGACCTCAAGTCCGGCCTTCTTCACCCTGCAGGCAAACAGGCGTTCGTTGTTCCAGGCCGTCCTTAGAGTAGAGGTCCACCCGCTCCTTCTCCTTACCCGACAGCAATTAGCTCCCCTCTCGCCGCGGAGCGATAGAGGGCATCAGCCAAGCGTAGGGCCGCTAGCCCATCTGCCCCGTTACCCAGGGGCTCCCGCTCCTCCCGAATCGCAGCCTTGAACTCCTGCCACTCCTCCCTCCAGGAAGGGTACTCTCCCCTGTACTCAATGGTTTGCTCCTCAAAGGGCTTGAAGAACTCACGCCTGCATAGCGCGGCCCCCTGGGTGCCATAGCTGCCCCCTAGGCCCTCAACATGGATGAAGCCGTCCTTGCCAAACACCTCAAAAGAGAAAAGGTTCTTCCATTGCGTCCAGCTGGCATGGAGGGAGGCCACCTGGCCCTTGGGAGTGCGGAGCAGGACGAAAGCGTTGTCCTCCAGCGGGGCTATGTCCCAGAAAGCAGTCGAAAGGAAGGCAAAGGCCTCAGAGAACTCCCCCAAGAACCAGCGGCAGAGGTCCAGGCCGTGCACGCCCTGATCCATGAGCTCGCCTCCTCCGCTGATCTCCCTGCAAGCACGCCAGTCTTTGTCGTATCCGACCTGCCCCCCGATTCCATAGCGGCACCTGACGTGAGTCAACTCCCCTATTGCCTCTTCGTCACACCACTCCTTGGCTTGACGAATAGCCGGGAAATGGCGATGGTTGAAGCCGCACTTGAGCTTCCTGCTGGCCAAGCGAGCGGCGACAACGAGTGCCTCCCCATCCTGAACGGTATGGCCCAAGGGTTTTTCGCAGAGGACGTGCTTCCCCTGCTGAAGCGCTGCAACCCCGATAAGCGCATGGAGGTTCGGGGGAGTACAGATGAACACTACCTCTATCTCGGGGTCCTCCACAACCCGCTCCCAGCGGTCCATTGCCTGAACTCCAAATTCACGCCCTAGCTGTCGAGCAGCCTCGTGGTTGACATCAGCAACCCCCAAGAGGCGGTCGCCATCTTCTGAGTCTAGGGAACGGGCCCGTCGCCAGCCCTGGCGCCCCGCCCCTACGATGCCTACGTTCATTCTATCTCCTCTTCGGACCAGCAGCATCGGGGCTGATGCGTCGGAGGGTGTAAAGTTCCGAAGCCATAATATCAGATATCCTCCCCTTAAAGCTGCGCCAATCATCCCAGCGGGCGCTGATGAGGCGTCCGGTGAGACCGTTGGAATCACTGGACGCCAAGAACAGCACTAGGTCAGCGACGGCCTCCATGGGCGTCGCTATTCCCGCCTTGAGCTGCCGTGCCTCTTCAACGGCATCGGCCCCAGCCAACTCCCTGGCTTCCAGGATGGCATCGATGAGGGTGGTGTTGAGACCTCCTGGCGCTACAGCGTTGACCTGAATATTATGCTGACGCACTTCCTGGGCCACAGTCTCAGTGAACCGAACGACAGCAGCCTTGGAGGTGGCATAGGCACTGAAGTTGGGCCGGGGAGCTGTGGCCCCTCCACCGGAAATGTTGATGATTTTGCCTGCTCCCTGCCTCATCATGTAAGGCAGAATGGCCCGAGTGCAGAGTACCGTACCCCCCAGGTTGATCTTGAGAGTCTGCCACCACTCCTCATCATTCAGCAGGTGCAGAGGACCAATAGGGCCGTATATCCCCGCATTATTGATGAGTATGTGCACTGTGCCGAATTCCTGGATTGCTGTCTGAACCATGGACGCCACCTGGCGAGCATCAGAGACATCGGCAGGGAGGGCCAAAGCACGTCGTCCCAGGGTTTGTACCAGCCGGGCAGTTACTTCTATCTCCTCCCGGGTGCGAGCAGTGACCACAACATGGGCCCCCTCTTTGGCAAGAGCCACCGCCAGGCTTCTGCCCAGCCCTCTTCCCGCCCCGGTGACTATCGCGACCTGCTCTCGTACTTTCATCGGCCAGTCCTACTGAACCGCTCAGTGATAAGTACCCTGATGGCAGAGAAGCCCTGGTGCCAGTTAGGGAGCTTACTATGGCCGCTGATCCTGCTACTGGCTCGTTGGGGTACCTCAATGACTTTACGCTTTGCCTTCAAGAGGCGGGCGATGAAGAGAGGCTCGAAATTCCACCCATCTTTGGACCACAAGTTCACATCCACTGTCACCCGTTTCCAGAAAGCGTTATATCCGGAACACAGATCGGTGAACTTGACCCCGTAGAGTACATTACAGGTTTTCGCAATGAGCCAGTTCCCGAAAATCCGGTGAAAGGGTTTGTCTGCCCATCCGCGCGTGAATCGGGAGCCCTTGGCGTAGTCGTATCCCCGAAGGAGTGGTTCGATGAAACGTTCCATGTCCTTGGGATCCGTCTCCCCATCCGCATCTAGCGTTACGACTATGTCTCCTGATGCCTGCTGAACCCCATACTTCAGGGCCTCGCCCTTGCCCTTGCCAGGTTGAAGGACCACGCGCGCCCTGGGGCACAACTGCATGGCCAACTCTACGGTCCCGTCGGTGGACCGCCCATCGACGATGAGCACCTCATCTACCCAACCTGGGATATGCGGCAAAACGTGGGGCAGGTTCTCAACCTCGTTCAGAGTGCAGATGAGCACGGTGACCTTGGGGCTACCTGGAAACGGTTCCACTCTTGCGGAGCCTCCTCAGAAGCTCCGGGAGCGCCCACACGGCTGCGCCTGCGTGCGCGGCCAGCAAGGCGAGCCCCGGCGCCCTGATCCCACTGCCAGGCAATAGAAAGTAAGCGAGCGTGATTGTAGCCAGAGCGATGCCAACTGTCAACATCACCGGTTCTACCATGCGCTTCTCTACCCGGCGGACCGCGATGTAGAGGTAGTTGACCGCCATCGGGAAGGCACAGAGGCTTACAATCCGTAGCACCCAGAAGCCTTCATCCGAGTAGCCTCTCCCAAAGACGAGAAGGAGTTGCCTGCCGAGGACCCACACCAGCAGGACGGCAAGGACAAGAAACGCGCAGATGATGCCGACGCTCCTGATCAGGTCCTGCCGTAGCCTTCGGGGGTCGTGCGATCCCTCCACGAGCAGGGATGTGGATACTCCCGCCGGGATGGCCCAGACCAGGCCTGCCATAGACAGCGCAACGAAGAAGTAGGCGTTGGCCTCGGCGCCTATCCGGTTGAGCACGATCAATGGCAACACGAACACGGGCGCACCCCAGAAGAGGAGGGTGAGGTAGTTGAGGAAAGAGTAGGAGCCCATCGCTCTTAGCGTAGTACCTTCAATGGTGATACTAGGCCGGTATCCAGGACAGGCCCGCGGCAGCAATACAACAACGCCCAGACCAACAACCGCTGCTAGAGCGAGGCTCCAGGCGGCGAAAACTCCAAACACTCCAAACCAACTCACCAGCGCTAGGGCAAGAAGGATCCTGAGGACACTGGCGCCAGTCCCCAACACGAAGGCGAGCGAAGCGCGGCGGTAACCGATGAAGGCAGCGCTCATCATGTGCAAGAGCGTCAGGGCCGGAACTGCGCCCAGAAAGGTGACTACGTAGGCCGGATGTTGCTGTGCGATAAGAAGGGCGGGCGACCACAACCGGAGTCCAGCCAGAAACACAGCCGCCGCCGCCAGAGCGCATAGGCCACTTACCCAAAAGACGGAGTTCAGAAGCCTGCTCGCCTTCGTTCCTGCGGCGGGCAGGAAACGAATGAGCCCTTGGTCAAGGCCGAAACTCGCCAGAAAAGCCAGCAGACTCACAGCCGAGATGAGGCCGGAAGCCACGCCTACGTCATGAGCGCTATAGAGGCGGGCAACAGCGACCCAGAAGGAAAACCCGAGGACGGCGGCGACCCCGGAGTTGAGGACGAGATAGATGGAGTTGGCGTACAACGGGACACGGAGGGCTGCCACCAGCCTCCCACCGTTCAGCGCTGGTCTCAGAGTTGCCTTCACAAAGTTGTTCATGCAGCGACTGGCATTCCTTCTCGGGCTCACCTTGACTTGACCGAGAGATGATACTTCAGATGGAACGTTGTGTCAAAATGGATCAGGGTAGCCTTTCGTGGGGATTCAGCCACAAACGACGCTGTGCTGGTTCCCGAACGTGGCACAGGTGTGCTCTCGTAGGTAGTCAGGGTCGCCGTCGCCGTGGGCGAGCTTACACGGCAAGTGATCTTGCGGCCGCATCCTTTTAGGGGATCGGCTTGCCATCGACACTGTGTACACAGCGCCGTCGCGCGGTTTGTCCTTCTCACCTGACAAGACGCCTGTGCAGTTCTGGGTTGTCTCGCCTCCTTAGCGAAGGTATGATGGGAATTGCGGCTCGCGACGTGTTCGCCAATCTGAGCCTTGTCGAGGCACTCCGAGGTCGACCCCTTGGGTCTGTTCACGGGCGTTGATGGCGTTGTCGCCCCAATTGCGGCCGTTCCCGGAACCGGCCGGGTGCCGCCTGCCTGCCCTCGCCGTAGTAGTTCGATAATCTCCACTCGGGACACCTCCTTGAACGCCATCGCCGCTTCTCTTTTTGAGTTGCGACAATGGTCGCCGGTCTGGTGCCCGGGTGGCCTAATGATCCTGCCATAACGACAAGCCTGGCGCGAAGCCAAATTGTGGCTCAGCCACACAACCGTCACCAAATTGCCAGGGAACTCGCCGGTATCCCTGAGCACGAGCTCGGAAGGCCTTCTCCACCCCCCGAAATCCATGGAGTGATGAAGTAGAGGGTGGATTTTGGGCGATTCGGGGACTAGACAAGAGGCCTCTCGTTGTGCCATAATTCGTGTATGCCTAGGCGTGCAAGCAAAGGCGAAGCTGCTAAGAGGCGTGGCGAGGGAGCCGGTGGTGGTCCGGGTGCGGCCCACGGCGACCCCCTGTCCGCGCCTGATGTGGGTTCGAACTCGACCAACGCCAAGAACCCTCACGCGTCTGCGCTCGGTCGGCTGGGTGGCCAAAGGGGTGGACATGCAAGGGCTGCCAAGCTCTCCCCACGCAGACGCCAGGAGATTGCCCGTAGGGCTGCTGAGGCACGATGGCACAAGAAGGTTCCCGCGGTTGTCGTCAGTCGGGGAAAGTCCCATAGACTGGGGGCCATAATGAGTAACAAGTCCATACTGAGAACCCTTGGCGTTCTATTCTCGATTTCGGTGACGGCGGTGCTTGTCGTGGCCGTCCTTCTCTCACCACAAGCGGCGATGGCCTTGACGGCCACCATTGTCAACAACAAGGAGGCGGCGTCGCAGCTCCCCAACTACAAGCTGGGAGAGATGGTGACGTTCACCAGCGAGATCAGTCTCCCGAATGAATCTCACAAAATCGACAGTGTGCGGCTGCTCATCACAGGCCCACAACCTTTGGATGTGAACCTGCCAGTGATAGACACCGGCGGTGCCTTCACGGACCTGACCACATTCCTGCCTACGGATGGGGCTGGTGGGCATCTGGGCAAGCTGACAGCGAAGATACAACTCGACGATGTCACCTATGGGTTCTTTGGGTATGGGTATGGGTATGGGTACACTGGCGGCCCCAGCGGCAAGATAAAGTACACCCTCAAGTACCTGCCTCCGGTCCTCAAGCACCCGGCCCCGGCTCCTCTTCCTGGGCCCATGAATAACCCGAGCTTGGCGTTCCCTGTGCCGGGCGGCGCTGCTGGTGGCGGCTCTGCCACGGAGACGGGCTCGTTCCTGTTCCCGATACCTGGTGTGCCTGGCGTGGCGGCTGGCGCTGAGCCGCGCGGCCTCTTCTGGGATGGCCCCAGCGGACAGCTCTTGGTCCTCATGGATGGCACACCCGATGACGTCATCCTGTTCGTAGACCCGTTTGCGGGCTTCCTGTTCAGCTTCACGCCGCTTACCGGCATCAGCGATGCCACTGGCGTGACGGTAGTGATGGGGGACGTGTACGTCCTCCGCGAGGGGCCATCTGGGAAACAGTTGGTCCGTGTGATAGACAAGGCCCCAACGGGCGATACCGTGACTCCCATCGTCGTACCAGACACGGTGCCCGGCGGAGACGTTGTCGCCAGCGGCGGCACGCTGTTCGCCGTGGACAACCAGCCGGTGGCTGGGGCGGGCATCAAGTTCAGAGAGTTCGACCCCTTCTCGGGCGCTGCCGGCGGCACGTTCACCGTTCCCGATGGCCCGTCCGGCGGCGGCTTCACCGCCCTGACCACCGGAGGCACACTGGGCGGGTTCCTGGGTGGTTTTGAAGCGACCATTGTCCACTTCGATGGCACCGGCTTCGTGATGGCGGCCACTGAGATAGATAATGTGCCCAACATCCAGGGCCTTGCCAGTGACCCCGGTTTCGCGGGCCCCGGCGCCCGACTCCTGGTGGCTGATGGCGACACCTCCGCTATCTACGAGGTCGTAGTTGGCGCTGGTGGTGGCGGCCCTGGTGGTGGCGCAGCTATTCCTCGTGCCATAACTGGCGGCGCCAGCCCCTTCTACATCCTTGTGGATGACTCGCCCGTGGACCGCGTACTCAAAGTTGACCAGGCTGGCGCGCTGCTTGACGACTTCGATACAACCAGCGACAACGTGGAGAGCCTGGTCCTGTTCGGTGGCAAGCTCTTCTACGTGGACAACGCAGTCCACCCGAAAAAGCTCCACCGTATTGCTGTTGACGGCACGATGGAGGCCGATAACGACCTGCCCGACTACGTGGGGGACATCGGAGACCTGTCCTCTGATGGCGCCAACCTGTATGCCGTGGAGCGCTGGTCAGATACCGTTCATAAGATTGCTCCACAGACCACGGGCGCCACCGCGGGTACGGTGACCGGCTCCTTCTCAGTCACCGATGCGAACTTCGCCGACCCCTTCTTCCCGCCTGGTGGCCTTGAGGCCGCAGTCTATGTGCCTCCCACGTCGCCTGCCTTCCTCATAGGCGGCAAATTCGGGACTACCTGGCGCATGGACCCTGTCACCTTTGGCATAATGGGTGGGGACAACATAATCCCGGGCCCGCCGTGGGACCTGACCGGCATGACGCTGGTGGGCAGCATCGTCTACATGGTTGACGCCTCCACCCAGGCGGTGTACAAGGCTGCTCGGCCTGACGCTCCGCCGGTGGACTTGACCGCCGCGGGCAGCTATCAGGCGGTCTTGCAGGTGTACGTGGGCGGGGCGCTGGAGATAACCAGCCCCGTATCCAACTTCGTCCTGGAGAAGGTAAGCGCGCTCACGGTCAACATCACTTCGCCGAGCGATGGCCAGGGGTTCGGGCTCCCCGGCATCACCGTCAGCGGCAGCGTGAGCGACCCGACGGCCACGGTGTTGGTGGGCGTGGCGCTGCCAGAGGCAGTCCTGTTTGGCAATGACACCAAGACCGGAGCGTCCACCCTGACCGGCGCCGCAGACCGGGCCCAGTACACCGAGTCCCCGTCGGGCAGCCTGTGGCAGTTCATTGACTTCGCGGCCAGCGGCGCCATTCCGGCCGGTGTGCCTGCTGATGTGACCACGGTGCTAACGCAGATTGGCGCTCAGAGGGGCCAGGCGGCCTGGTACGGCAAGTTCGACGTGCCGCCCAGCATTGGTGGCGGGCCTATACTGCCGAACTACGACACGGGTTTTGGTCCAGGTGGTCATAACTTTGGTGACCTGGATACCCTGGCCATGCTGGTGGGCGCCAGCGGCGTTCTGACCTTTGACACTTGGTACGATACGGAGCCTGGCTTCTACCCGGACAAGAAGCTGATACAGTTCTGCAGCGGCGCGGTGTGCAACACCATAGCTCAGATAACGCCCGATGTGCCGCTGG
>JAUYDU010000056.1 GCA_030691665.1 Chloroflexota bacterium | reverse complement strand
CATCGGCGCCTTCTACCAGCCGCGCCTGGTCCTGGCCGACGTCTCCGTCCTCCAGACCCTGCCGCCGCGAGAGCTCACCGCCGGCTGGGCCGAGGTCATCAAGCACGCCCTGATCCTCGACGAGGAGCTCCTGCGCTTGCTGGAGGAGAACGCCGACGCCATCTGCCGCCTGGAACCCGAGGTGACGACCCAGGTCATCAGCCGTAGCATCGCCCTCAAGGCAGCGGTGGTGAGCGAGGACGAGCGGGAGGACACCGGCCGCCGCACCATCCTCAACTACGGCCACACCATCGGCCACGGCCTGGAGACGGCAGCCGACTACGCCGGCCTCCTCCACGGCGAGGCGGTGGCCGTGGGCATGACAGGCGCCGCCCAGATCGCCCGTCGCCTGGGCCTGCTGCCCGCCGCCATGGCCGAGCGCCAGGACACCCTCATCGCCCGGTTCGGCCTGCCCCTGCGGGCCAGCGGGGTGGACTCGCAAAAGGTGCTGACGGCCATGGCCCTGGACAAGAAGGTCAAGGGCGGCGCCGTTCGCTGGGTGCTCCTGGAGGGCATCGGCCGCACCGTCATTCGGGACGACGTGCCGCCGACCCTGGTGGAAGAGGTGGTGGCGCAGCTAGTCACATGAGGCGAGGAACTGGCGACCACGTCCTTGAGACCATAGCCTTCTACGACCAGGCCGCTGAACGTCTTGCCGCTCGGTGGGCGGATCGCACCGTAATGAGGTCCCATCTGGACCGTTTCGCCGGTCTCCTTCCTCCCGCAGGATTGGTGGTGGACCTGGGCTGTGGGCCAGGCCACGACTGCGAGGAATTGATCGCTCGCGGCCTGCGGGTCGTGGGTGTCGATTTTGCCTTGGCCATGCTGCGGATTGGACACGCCCGGTATCCGGCCGCTGATTTCGTCAGGCAGGACCTTCGGCGGCTGGCCGTCCACTCTAAGAGCCTAGACGGGGTATGGGCGTGCGCGTCCTTGATACACGTACCCAGACGTCAGATACGCTCCGTCCTGGGCGAAATCGGGCGGGTGCTTAAACCTGGCGGCGTTTTGTTCACTTCCATGCAGGGGGGCAGCGGCCAGGCCCTTATTCAGGGCCAGGATGAGGAGTATGGCACGGAGATGCGCCGCCTCTACGTTTACTATCGCCCCGACCGATGGTACAGCCTGCTGGAGGAGGCCGGCTTTGCGCTCCTGCATGCCCAGCTAGACTCGGGCGCCGAAAGCCTAAACCCAGGTGGCGTTTGCTGGATCGCCTCGTTCGCCCGTCGGCTGTAAGTAGATAGTTATGGAGCAGCAGGCGGAAGTTCGCTCCCTCCGCGCTATGGTCAGCGGCCGCGTGCAAGGCGTGAACTTTCGCGACTTTGTGTGGAGGCGGGCCAACTTTCTCGGCGTGCGGGGCTACGTGCGCAACCTGCCCGACATGCGCTCCGTCGAGGTAGTGGCCGAGGGCGAGCGAGGCAAGCTGGAGCAGCTCCTGGAGTACCTGCGCGAAGGGCCACGCGGCGCCCGCGTCAACACGATCGACGTACAGTGGGGCGAAGCCAGTGGGCGCTTCACCCGCTTTGGGGTGGCGTTCTAGACTACCGCCTGCGTCGAACGCTGATCTGGATCTCCTGCGCCTTCTCCGCCCCCTTCAGGGACGTGACCAGCCCCACCACCACTGTGGCGACGATCGTCCGCACGAAGGACGCCATGCCTAGAGGCATGCCATCCACCAGCACCTCCACCTCGTCCGCCACCTCTTCGGGCGGCGTCTTCTCTTCGGCCATCGGCCCCTCCTGGATGACAGCGGGCGGTGGGCCGTCGCTCGGCCGGCTAGCCGCGTGCCAGGATGCGCTCCATCTCGGCGTCCGTGAAGGCGCGCAGCGTCTCGCTGTGGACGTTTCCCGTCTCGGCGATGTTGAACAGGCCTGCCACCATCGCCTCCTCGTCCGGTGCCTCGACGACGGAGACGAGGTCGTACGTCCCCTGGGTCCAGTAGGTCCCGATGACGCGGAAGCCCCGCTCTTCGTTCTGCTTCCGGATCTCGCGGGCCCTCTTGACCGTGTCCTTGGCGTTCTTCAACCCCTGGTCGGTGAAGCGATAGAGAACAACGTACGTGGGCATGGCTGACTCCTTTCCAACTAGGCGCTGCCTTGAATGCCTAATTCTATCACGAGATCGCCCGATCTGTACCCCACTCCTCGCCGTGGCTCCAATCGAGCATCATCACCTCGATCTCCTCTCCCGCCTCCACCACCTCCACCCCCTCGGGGATGACCGTCAGGGCGTTGGCAGCGACCATAGAGCTGAGGATGCCCGAACCCTGGGGCCCGGTGAGGGAGACATAGTAGCGGCCGTCCTCCTCGGTGACGACGCAGCGATTGAACAGGCGGCGGGGCTCCCCCCGGTTGACGATGCGCTCCCTGGCGATGGCCCGCAGGATGGGCCGCCCCCAGTGGCGCTTGCCCATCATCTTGAGCATGGCCGGCCGCACGAACAGCTCGAAGGAGACCATCGAACTCACCGGGTTGCCCGGCAGGCCGACATGGGGGATGCGACGCCCGCCGCTGGTATGGAAGCAGCCGAAGGCCAGGGGCTTGCCCGGCTTCATGGCCACCGTCCAGAAGTCGATCTCTCCCTCGCGGGCCAGCACGTCCTTCACCACGTCATAGTCACCCCGCGACACGCCCGCCGAGGTGAGGAGCATGTCGGCGTCCAGCCCCTGGCGGATCTTGGCGGTAAGCGCCTCCACCGTGTCGCGGGCGATGCCCAGCACCTTGGGGATGCCGCCGTAGCGCTGGACGAGCGAAGCCAGGCTGTAGACGTTGCTGTCGTATATCCGCCCCGGCGGCAGGGGCTCGCCCACCTCCACCAGCTCGTCACCCGTGGACAGCACCGCCACCACCGGCCGCCGGATCACCCTCACGCTGGCTCGGCCGATGGAGGCCAGCACCCCGATCTCGGCCGGCCGCAAGACGGCGCCTGCCGCCAGCACCCGCTCGCCCTCGCGGATGTCCTCGCCGGCGCGGCGGACGTTGGCCCCCCGCCTCACTTCCTTGAGAACTCGCACCCTCTCCTGAATGCGGCGGGCAGCAGTGGGAGCCTCATGAGCTGCCTCATCGGTCTCCTCGAAGGGGACCACGGCGTCGGCCCCCTGGGGTATGGCGGCGCCGGTCATGATCCGCACGGCTGTGCCCGGCGTGACTTCCCCCTCGAAGATGTAGCCTGCCGCCAGCTCTCCGACGACCTGGAGCTCGACCGGCGAGGAAGGGGAAGCGCCGGCGGTGCTGGCCGCCTGGACGGCGTAGCCGTCCATCGCCGTGTTGTCCAGGGGCGGGATGCTGAAGGGAGCGACGATCTCCTCAGCCAGCACCTGGCCCAGAGCATCGAGGACCGGCTTCTCCTCGGGCTCCAGGACGCTGACGTAGCTAAGGATGCGCTCCAGGGCTTCGTCGACGCTGATCATGATCGGCCATCCGCCACTGCCTGCCAGAGGTCCGCGCAGGCAGTAGCTGACAGTTTTCTACTGTAGCATCCGCCGGCCCGTAGACCGGCCAGGATACTCTAGCTCAGCTTCACGACGAGACAGGTGGTGGTGCGCTGAACGCCGTCCACCTGCTGGATGCCATCGGTGATGGCCGTGCCCAGCCGATCCAGGTCGTCGGCCTCCAACAGGGCGATCACATCGTAGGGGCCCGTCACGGCATCGACGCTAACCACCCTGGCGTTGGGAAACTTCATGACGCCCACGCCCTCGGCCACCGGCTTCGCCTTGCCCACCGCCGCCTCGATCAGGACGTACGCTCGCGTTGCCATCCCCTGTCTCCTTTCCCGATCTATCCACTGCGCACCGAAATCATATCGCGACCGCCACCTATGTCAAGAGGCACAACTAGACGGCCGACCCCCACAGACTGATGCCCACCATAGGCACTCCTGGCCGTTGACCTAGTCAGGCTCCTTGATAATATAATACCAGCGCTGGCCCCAGAGTGATCAGGCACGCATGACCTCTACCCCGCTGCAAGAACTAAAACAGATCGAGGACGCGGCCAAGGCGGAGTTGGCAGCCGCTGCCGACGAGTCGGCCCTGGAGACCTGGCGCGTCGTCCATCTGGGCCGCCGCAGCCGCCTAAATCTCCTCCTGCGGGGATTGGCTTCTCTATCCCTGGAGGAGCGCCGCCAGGTGGGAACCGTCGCCAACCGCCTCCGCCAGGAGCTGGAGGAAGCGTTGGCCCAACGCCAGGACCACCTGCGCCAGACCGACGTGGCCGCCGCCATCCAGCGCGGCCGTCTGGACGTCACCCTGCCCGCCTGGCCCCTGGCCGTGGGACGTCTCCACCCCGTCACCCAGACCCTCCGCGACATCCTAGCCGCCTTCGTGGCCATGGGCTTCCAGGTAGTGGAAGGCCCCGAGGTGGAATGGGACTACTATAACTTCGAGGCCGTTCGTATCCCCAAGGATCACCCGGCCCGCGATATGTGGGACACCCTCTGGATCGACTACACCCGCAACGGCGACCACCCCATGCTCCTGCGCACCCACACCTCCCCCATGCAGATCCGGGTGATGGAGCAGACGCAGCCGCCGCTGCGCATCGTGTCGCCTGGCAAGTGCTATCGCCACGAGGCCACCGACCCCGACCACGAGTGGATGATCACCCAGGTGGAGGGCCTGGCGGTGGACGAGAACATCTCCATGGCCGATCTCAAGGGCACCCTGTACGAATTCGCCCGCCGCATGTTCGGCCCCCAGCGCCGCGTCCGCTTCCGCTGCGACTACTTCCCCTTCGTGGAGCCCGGCGCCGAGGCGGCCATGGACTGCCCCCTGTGCGAAGGCCAGGGCTGTCGCTCCTGCAACAACTCCGGCTGGATCGAGATCTTGGGCGCCGGCATGGTTCACCCGGAGGTGCTGGCCAACGTGGGCTATGACCCCGAGCGCTACACCGGCTTTGCCTTCGGCATGGGGGTGGAACGCATCACCAAGGTGCGCCACGGCATCGACGACATCCGCCTCTTCTACGCCAACGACCTGCGCTTTCTTGAACAGT
>JAUYDU010000026.1 GCA_030691665.1 Chloroflexota bacterium | reverse complement strand
CGCCCGTCGCCACTGCTCCTCCGCCCGCTGGAGTTGTTGCTTCTGTTGCTCCAGCGCCTCGGCCGCCCGCCGCAGGGTTTCGACCAGTTGCTCCTGGGCGGTCGTCTCCTGTTCGGTCTGCCTCAGCTCCTCGGCCACCTCCGCCAACTGCTGCTCGTACTCGCCCCGGCGCGATAGCTCTTGCTCGATCGCCCCCAGCTCCGACTCGAGTTGGCGGCGGCGTAGGTCGGCCTCCTTCGCCAGCTCCCTGGCCCGCTCGGCCAGCCGGTCGTACTGGTCGAGGCCCAGGATCGAGGCCAGCACCTCCTTGCGCTGGGCCGCCGTCTTGCGCACGAACTCGTCGGCCCGCCCCTGCATCAGGAAGGCACTGTTGATGAACGTCTCGTAGTCCATGTGCAGGATCTCTTCGATGCGGCGCTCCGTCTCCCGCAGCGTGTTGCCGCTGATCACCCGCCAGACTTCTCCCTCTGGAGCCTGCCCTGAGCCTGCCGAAGGGCCGTTCCCACCTGCCACGAACAGGTCCAGGGCCGACTGCCCCGGTCGATTCAGGCCACCGCGCTTGCGCTTGCGGATCACCCGGTAGCGGCTCTGGTCCACCAGAAACTCGAACTCCACCTCGGCCTCCATCTGCCCCATGTGCACCAGCTCGTCCTCGGTGCGGGCGCGGGCCTTCCCCCACAGCGCCCAGGTAATGGCGTCCAGGATCGCCGACTTGCCGTGGCCGTTGTCCCCCGACAGACAGGCCACATGGATGCCGCTGAAGTCCAGGGCAGGCAGGTTATCTCGGTAGCACAGGAAATTGCGCATGCTCAGCTTGGCCGGAATCATGTCCCAACACCTAGCCGATGGTTATCTGCTCGCCCAAGGACGGAATCCGCACCTCGATGTCTGTATCTGCCAGCTCCCGCTTGAAGATCTCCGGATGCTCGGTGTGCACAGGGATGAGCATCTTGGGCCGAATGGCTTTGATCATGTCGATGATGTCCCGCGCGTCGGCATGCCCGGAGGCGTGAAGCCCTCGCTCTTCCGGCGCGATCTCCCAACGACCGGGAGCGACCTCTCGCGGCAGACCGACCGTATCCATTCCGAACAGGCTAGCCCAGTTCTGCACCCGGCCGATATCCGCCGCTCCCTCCTCATCGTAGACTTCGCTGGATGAGTAGATGAACTTGCCGCCGGCTGGGCGCAAGTCGACGAGGTGGGGAAGATCCCACAGACTCCAGCACATGATGTATTCCCCCTCGTGACCCCGGATGGCGGAGGGCCCCACCATTTGCGCTGTCAACGAGTCGCACAGCCTCTCTTGCCAGGCAGGTAGACTGGCCTTGCTGTCCTCCCAGAGGAGTAGCTCAGAGGTTGTTGCCACCGTCGGGATTGCCCTATCGAGAGTGCGCATCGCGGCCAGCAGATAGGCATCCTTGCTCAAAACCACTAGTTTTCGGCCGCACTCCTTTGCCACCGTCAGGAACGTCTCCAATCGCTCGATGTTCCTGGGGGCGAAGTCGGCAACAACGATGCCTCGCGCCTCCTTTACTTCCGCCAGGGCTCTCTCCAGCACCGCGGCTTCGCCGATCGGCGACCGCGGTGCTTCGAGCAGCTCGGGCAGGCGGGTGCCCTCGCACAATACGACCCGGGGCTCCAGTTCAGCGGCCGCCCGCACGAAAGCTTCGGTGGTGCCTGACCTGCGACCGTGCGTCCGAACATCGCCGGTGTAGACGACCCATCCGGCCCCGGTTTCCACTGCCCAGGCCGTCGCTCCATAGATCGAGTGGTCCACAGGGAAGGCGCGCAGGCCACAGCGACCTGCGCTGGCAGCCAGGTCGGCCCTGGCCAGAGCGGACAGCTCTCGCTCCTTCAGGGGCTTCTGTGTCCAAAAGTCGGCCACATCCTCAGGCACAGAAGGTAAATCGGCGAAGACGTATGGTCTCGATATGTACGGCGACTCCTTGCTGGAGCTGGCTTTGATGATCCCGCCTGCCGCAACCCGCTCAGTGGCGTACACGTATTCGCTTTCTAGACCTGAGCCGCTACTGTCTTGGATAGCCTTGGCAATAACCGCCGTCATGGCCGAGGCGTAGATCGGGATGTCAGTTCGTAAGAAGGAGACGTGGCCGAGGTGGTCCATGTGCGCGTGAGAGATGAGCACGCCCTCCACGCTCTCCAGACGCCGGTAGTGGGGAGAATCAGCCATCTCAGCCCAGAGCCCTGCCTGAGGTACCAGGTCGTCCCTGTAAAGGCCCTCCAGGGCAGGGATTAGTCCCGTAACCAGCGGGTCCAGCAGCCCCTGGGAGGATCGGGGGTTCAGAAACTCCGCGAAATACCGGCCACGAGTGTGGTAGTCGGTGCCGAAGTCGAAGAACAGGCGGGTGTCCCCGTCCTCCAGCAGGATCTTGTTGCCGCCGATGGTGCGCGCGCCGCCGTAGACGGTGATCGATACCATGCCCCTATCTCCCCTCCTCCTCCCCTTCCACCAGCGAGTGCGCGTAGCGTAGCAGCACCTCCCGCCGCTCCGCCGCCACCTTCCGCTCCTCGAAGTACAGCCCCAGCGCCTCCAACGGCCCCAACGACTCCACCCGCACCTCCGGCGGCAGCCGACCGCTCCTCGCCTCCTCCACCAGTTCGCTCTTGATATACGCCACGAAGTGCGCCCCACCCAGCGCCTGCCCTGAGCCTGTCGAAAGGGCCTGCCGC
>JAUYDU010000517.1 GCA_030691665.1 Chloroflexota bacterium | reverse complement strand
ATGGGCCCGAACATATCGTGGTCGACGGCGAAGTAGCCGTTCTCGAAGAAGAACTCGAGGCGGCGCGTCGAGGGGCGGCCGAGGATGTTGTGCCAGATGGAGAAGAGGGTGCCCAGGGCGCCGCTGGCGAACTCTAGCTGCACCATGGCCAGATCCTCCACCTGCTCGTAGCCAGCGAAGAAGCGCGTCTCGGCGCGCAGGGCTTGCGGCTCGCCGCAGAGCCAGCGCAGCACATCCAGGTCGTGAATGCTGTGCTCCAGGAGGGTTCCCCGCCCGACCAATCGATAGTCCTTGCGCCAGGTGCTGCCATAGTGACCGAGGATGGGGAAGAACTGGTCGTCGCGAAAGATGACCGCCATCGGCCGCCCCAGGCCCTGGTCTTCGAACATGGACTTGAGGACGGTGAGGATGGGCGAGTGGCGCAGGATGAGGCCGACCTGGTGCTTGATGCCCGCCCGCTGCACCGCCGCCTGCATCTGCTGAACGTCGGCCAGGTTGGTAGCCAGGGGCTTCTCGCAGAAGATGTGCTTGCCCGCTGCGGCTGCCTGCTCGACCAGCTCCCGGTGGGAGGACGGGGGGGTGCAGATGTAGACGGTATCGATGTCCGGCGAGTCGATGATCTGGGCCGCATCTACGGTGACCAGGGGGGCGTCAACGATGGCGGCAAAGGTGCGCGCCCGCTCCTCGATGGCGTCGCAGACGCCGACGTACTGGGCGTCGACCAGGCCCATCCTGATCAGGCCGCGGACGGCGATGGAGTGGAAGCGGCCGATGAAGCCGCAGCCGATAAGGCCGACTCGAACCCTGGTCACTGTCCAGCCTCCGGGCGGGCGCTGCTGTTGACCGGCGACACGATGTGGTGAGGCAAGGATAGCGCTAGTTGAGGTCAAGGTTCAAGCCGCCCCACGCGTAACTGGTGCGGGCTTGGTGGGCAGAATCTTGCCCGACCGCGCTGTAATCGAGACGGGAGCGGCACTCGTGCAGCCGAGCTTGGCGACTACCTCGGGCTTCACCCTCAGTTCCGCCTGGCGTTGCAGCACCGCTGCTAGTTCGAGCACAGAGGGGTGCAGCCGCCGCGAGCAGATCCGGTCGCTGGCCTCTCACAGTATCTTCAGGGCTGCCGTCATCTCAGGGCCGTACCCCCCGAATGCTCCCTCGCGTCGTCATCTCCCGTCCTTCGCTAACATTACCTCTGTGTCAACATTACCTCAACGGCAACATTTTTGTTAATCAGGCAATTCGAGGTGTTGACAAACTGCCCACTGACGATTATGCTGTTATATTATACACATCGGAGTAAACTTTGCCCGAGAGCTTCCGCCTGGGCAGTGCGCGAGGAGGTAGAAGGCAGTGGGCATATACAGTCAGGTCAGCGTGCCACACTGGCCAGCCTGGCCCAGGCGGACGGGGAGACGGTGAACGCTCAGGAAGGAGGTGACACGAGTCGCCTGATTCGAGAACCAGTCAAAGCGAGGCCACAGAGTGTTAGGAACGCTTTCAGAAGGAGGAGAGCTGCTATGGCTAGTGCGGAGCGAAAGAACCTGAAGTCGCCGGACGAGGTGCGGACCTTCGAAAAGGGAAGGCTTGAGTTGGTAAAGATAGGCGGCGGGACCGTCGGGCGGCTTACCCTGGAACCCGGCTGGAGATGGTCGCAACACGTGAAGCCAGTCGCAAAGACGGAATGGTGTGAGGCCCCGCATTTCCAGTATCACGCCTCCGGTCGGATCCACATTCTCATGGCCGACGGCACCGAGTTCGAAGCTGGCCCCGGAGAAATCACAGCGCTCCCTTCGGGCCACGACGCCTGGGTTGTCGGAAATGAGCCGGTCGTCCTGATAGACTGGGCGGGTGCGAGCGACTACGCGAAGCCGTAGCGCCGGGGCAACCCTGGGGCTGACGGCTCAGCGCGCCGCTGGGGTTGCCCGGCGTAGCCACTGCCGGGGCTGATCGACTCCTGGTGGAGGAGGGGAGACGGCGGGTCCAGGGACCGCTTCGAACGTGCGGGGGCGTCGAATACTCCGAATACCACTCGTACGGCCCCCGCTTCACAGCCCGGTTTAGCAGGAGCACAACTGGTACGTCAGCAACAGCAGAGAGGAGGACCTGAATGTTTGCCTACATTCTGCGTGCAGAGGAAACGCCAAACGACCAAAACGAGGAGTTCTTCCGCCGGTTCAAGGAGACCCCGGGATTGCTCCACGCCTATTCCATGCAAGGGGAAGAGAACCCGAATGAGGGCATAGTGGTGGCCATCTGGGAGAGCCGCCAGGCCGCGCAACGCTATCTGGATGGTTCGCCCCTCAGGCGCGAGGTGGATCAGACCATGCCCGCGGTCACGCGCACGTTCTACAGCGTGCTGGACAGTAAGTAGCCTATCGCCGCTGGCGGCCTGCTCGGGGCAGGCAGTGGACCAGCTCCCCCGCGGGCGAGGACGGGCGGGGTATCCGATGCGACTCAACGAAATTCCTTGGGCGATGCGATGCCCCACGTTAGACGAGATCTTTGACGAGATCAATGTTCGCTATGCAGCATGAAAGGAGGACCGTGATGATCCTGGTACGCGACATCTTTCAGGCAAAGTACGGCAAGGGGGGCGAACTGGTAGCGCTCTTCAAGGAGGCCCGCCAGAAGTGGCCCGAGGGCTTCGCCGGCCGCATCCTCACCGACCTGAGCGGCTCATTCTTCACCGTCGTCACGGAGACAGAGCTGGCGAACCTGGGCGCTTGGGAGCGCCGCATGGCGGAGATGTTCGCCCTACCCGATTTCGGTGATTGGTTCGCGCGGATGACGCCGCTGGTGGAGTCGGGGCGCCGTGAGCTCTACACCATCGAAGGGTGAGGGGGAGGGTGCCTCCGTGGATCTGCCGCAGCAACTCGAGCTGATGGGAGGCCGGCCCACATGGATATGACCCAACAGGTCCTCGCTGCGAAAGTCGACCGCGACCGTCTTCGAGACCAGATCCAGACCAAGTACGCCGACGTGGCGCTGGAGCCGGACAAGGGCTTCCACTTCCACACGGGACGCCCGCTGGCGGCGATGCTGGGCTACGACGACGCGGAAATGGACTGGCTCCCCCCGTCCACCGTCGAGTCGTTCGCCGGCACGGGTAATCCCTTCTCCCTGGGGCGGCTGGCGGGGGGCGAGGTGGTGCTGGACATCGGCTGCGGCGCCGGCTTCGACACGCTGCTGGCGGCACGACAGGTGGGACCGCGAGGGCGCGTCATCGCCGTTGACATGACGGAGCCGATGCTGGACAAGACGCGCGCTGGGGCGGCGGCGCTCGGCCTCGGCAACGTCGACGCGCGGCACGGCTTCGCCGAGGAGCTGCCGGTGGAGAGCGAGTCCGTCGATGTCGTCATCAGCAACGGCGTCATTAACCTCTGCCCGGACAAGGTGGCGGTGATGCGCGAGGTGTTTCGGGTGCTGCGGCCGGACGGTCGCTTTCAGATCGCCGACATCGTCGTGCACAAGGAGGTGCCGCAGGAAGCGAAGGACGACATCGACCTCTGGTCCGGCTGAATTGCCGGTGCTCTGCTGGAAGCAGAGTGGCGGTGGGTGCTGGAGCAGGTGGGCTTCGCGGACGTGCGCTGGGGCCGGCAGGTGGATGTCTTCTCCGGCTCAAGACACGAGTCGGACGCCAAGGAGTTCGAGACGCGGGGCGTGACGTTTAGGGGCGCAAAACGCCGCTAGTTTTGGCGCGCTCGGTGGGACTCGAACCCACGACCTCAGCCTCCGCAGGGCTGCGCTCTATCCAGACTGAGCTACGAGCGCGCAAGACAAGGGGTCACTGAACAAGGCTCAAGGAACACGTTCCTTGTTCCGTGACCCCTGTTCCTATTCTTGGTGCCGAAGGGGGGACTTGAACCCCCACGTCCTTACGGACACTACGCCCTGAACGTAGCGCGTCTGCCATTCCGCCACTTCGGCCCGGTCTGAGTGGTGGGCGGTGCAGGGATCGAACCTGCGACTTCTTGCGTG
>JAUYDU010000416.1 GCA_030691665.1 Chloroflexota bacterium | reverse complement strand
TGGCCTCTCCCGGCGGCTCGACGGCTTGGTCGGAGAAGGTGAGGTTGAGCAGGTGAGGGGTGGGGATGTGGAAGGTGAGCTTCTCGTAGTGTTGGGCCACCGGCAGGAAGATGTCCGACCACATACCGGTGGTCTGCATGCGCCAGTCGATGGTGACAATCATCTTGCACTTGGGCCAGAGGTGCTTGAGAAGCTGGGTGCCGCCACCGCGGGTGCGGCGCAAGGTGTTTCCGCCGCACTCGATGTAGACGCGCGGCGGTGTGTCGGGGCCGGGCCGGGCCACGCCCTGCCACCAGCCCTTGTCCAGGGCCTCCTTCATGTAGTCGTCGAAGGGGCGAACCATGGTGGGGTCGTTCCACTCCCGCTTGTTCCAGTTCTCGCGGTAGCCGCAGTGGTGATACCAGAAGAAAGCGGGCGGCACCATGCCCACTGTGTGGGCCATGGCCATGTTCATCTGGATGGCCGCCATCTCGTCGGTGATGGTCGGGTCCTGGGCCTTGAGGATCTGGCGGATGTTGTTCAGCTCGTTGAGGAGCCGATGCGTCTCGTCCGGGCCGGGGGCTTGTTTGGCGAAGTAGAGGAAGGGGCCGTCGAACAGGCCGGCCGACCACTCGATAGGGCCGGTGCCCTTCTTGCCCCAGTTGCCGGTGAGGGCGCCGGCCAGGAGGTAGGCGCGAACCTGGAGGTCGGCGTGGTAGTACTTGAAGGAGGTGCCGCCGCAGAGGATGGCCGTCTTCTTGCTGGCCATCTTGCGGGCCAGGAGGCGGATGCTATCGGGGTGAACGCCGCAGATCTGGGCTGCCTTCTCAGGGGTATAGTCCAGGAGGCGCTCCTTCACCAATTCGAATACGGGCACCACCTCCACCGGGCGGCCGTCAGCCAGGGTGGCGCTATAGCTCCCCTCCAGAGCCGGGTCGACTTCCCCCAGGGCCAGGGTGGCCAGCGGCGCCTCCACCACCTTCTGGCTCACGCGGTCGAAGAAGTAGAACTGATCCTCGCGGCCGCCCGCCGCCACATCGCATCCGCGCAGGAAGCGGCGGTTGTCCACGCGGACCAGGAGGGCGAGGTCGGTCTGCTCCTTCATGAAGGGCTCGTTGCATAGCTTCTCCTCGACGATCACCTGGCACATGGCGAGCCCCAGCGCGGCGTCGGTGCCGGGCCGGATGGGCAGATAGTAGTCGGCGTGCATGTGAGAGGGGCTGCAATCGGGGGCGACCAGGGCGATCTCCGCCCCCTTGTAGCGGGCCTCGGCCCAGAAGTGGTAGAGAGCCATCATGGTGTAGACGGGGTTGATGTGGGTGAAGAGGACGAACTCGGTGTGGAACCAGTCGTCGTTACTGCTGGCGGGGTTGAACTTGCCGAAGGTAAGGTAGATGCCGGGGCTGAAGTCGTTGATGACGGCGTTGACGTCGGTCTCGATGCCGCCCAGGGCGGAGATTAGACGGTTGAAGAAGAGGCCGGACATCATGCCGCCCTGGGCGGGGGTGCCCTCGCCGATGATGGACTCGGGGCCCTTCTCCTGGATGGCGTCCAGGATGGCATCGGCGACGTCGCCCAGGGCCTCGTCCCAGGAGACCTGCTGCCACTTGCCTTCGCCCCGCTCGCCAGCCCGCTTGAGGGGATGGAGGACGCGCTCCTTGGCGTAGAGCATCTGGCTCCAGGCGGCGCCCTTCTGGCAGCCCATAGGGTTCATG
Source organism: Chloroflexota bacterium (assembly GCA_030691665.1). Taxonomy (GTDB): domain Bacteria; phylum Chloroflexota; class Dehalococcoidia; order SM23-28-2; family SM23-28-2; genus JAUYDU01. Next base: position 1,185 of record JAUYDU010000416.1, on the reverse strand, counting down.
TCCGGCACACCCTGCTCGATGGTGGGGAAGGTGCCGGCCGGCTCCTCGAACGAGACGCGGCCGTCCTTGACGTAGACGCGGTAGGGGCAGTTGCCGGGGTAGCAGTCGACGCAGTGGGTGCCCCAGGCCACCTTGTCCCACGTCCACTGCTGCCGATAGAGGTCCTCCCAGGCGCGGTAGGGGTACTCTTTGGCCCCCTTTGTGCCCTGGAGCTGGAGGTCCTTCAGGCTGAGACTGCCGAGAGATGCACCGAACATCGCTACCCCTCCTTGGGTCTCCTTCGAGGCCCTACCTAGCGGCCGGCATTTCTTAGCGCTTGCTTAATAACCATCCTAACGATACTCGCGCTGAGACAGGGTGACATGACCAAAAGCCCCTATTTGCTGCTACCAGAAGCTATCATTCCAAAATGGCGTCTTCCAGCCACCGATTTTGGGGCATTGTGGGACGACCCCAGGGCTTGACGGCAGTGATAAAATAAACAATAGCGCGTATTTAAAGTTTTCTCGAGAGATGTCGTGCGTGTAAGTCGACAGGCCGATTATGCCATAAGGGTGGTTCTGGACCTATCCCTCCACCCCGAGGCCAGGATCAAGGAGATCGCCCGCCGCCAGCGTCTTTCGGCGTCCTACGTGGGCAGGATCTCCCAGCGCCTGGCCAAGACGGGGATCCTGGAGAACAAGCGGGGCCGCCTGGGCTGCCTGGGGCTGGCCTGCCCGCCGGACCAGGTTACCCTTATGGACGTGATCGAGGCCGTCGATGGTCCCGTCAAGGTGGACCGCTGCTTGCTGGCGCCGGCCGAGTGCGGCCGCGAACGCGCCTGCCCCGTGTACGAGGTGGGGCAGGAGGTGCTGCTGATGGCCACGGCCAAGCTGAGCAGCGTCACCTTCGCTAGCTTGGTAAACGGCCAGCGAGCCAAGCAGCCAACGCCCGACGGGCCCCGATAGGTCGGGACTCACTTCCCGCGGAGGTGCCGGTATGGCGGAAGCCCTCCTACGCCGACCGCTGGATGGCGCAACGGTGCACATCCCGCGGGGCCAGGTGTTTATTATCCCCGACCGCTGCAAGGGCTGCGACTTCTGCATCGACTTTTGCCCCCGCGACGTCCTCGTCGAGTCCCAGACGACGAACACCAAGGGATATCACTATCCGGTGGTAGCCCCGGGCAAGGACGGCGAGTGCGCC
>JAUYDU010000381.1 GCA_030691665.1 Chloroflexota bacterium | reverse complement strand
TGATGCCCGCCTCGCGCTTGGTGGTCGTGCCGGGAGCCGGCCACTCCATCTACTTCGAGATGCCTGACGCCTTCAACGCTATTGTCCTGAGTTTTCTGGCTGAGGTGGACGGAACTTGAACCGAGGGGGAGGGCTCGCCATGGCGGAGAAATATCGCACCATCCACTACGGCATCGGCGCTATTGGCAGCGAGGTGCTCAGACTGGCACTGCAACGGCAGGACATCCAGGTGGTGGGCGCCATCGACACCCATCCGGCCAAGGCCGGGCGCGACCTGGGAGATGTGTTGGGCCTGGGTCGCGAGCTGGGCGTCACCGTGAGCTACGACGCCGAGGCCTTCCTGCGGGGCACAGCGGCCGACGTGGTGGTACAAGCGACCGGCTCCCATCTGACGGCCGTCTACCCCCAGTTGATGCAGGCCGTTGCCGCCGAGAAGAACGTCGTCTCCAGTTGCGAGGAGTTGGCCTATCCCTGGGCTGACCAGGGCGAGCTGGCCCGCAAGCTGGACCGGCGGGCGAAGGAGGTGGGCGTCACCGTTTTGGGGGCGGGCGTCAATCCCGGCTTCGTGATGGACGTCTTGCCTCTGGTGCTCACCAGCATCTGCCAGGAGGTGCGTTCCATAGCGGTGACGCGGGTGGTGGACACCTCTTCTCGGCGGGCCCAGCTTCAGACCAAGACCGGCGCCGGGCTGTCGGCCGCCGAGTTTCGCTTTCGGGTGACCGATGGGGCGGTGGGTCACGTGGGGCTCAAGCAGTCGCTGTTCATGATAGCGGAGACTATGGCCTGGCAACTGGACGAGGTCAAGGAGAGCATAGAGCCAGTTCTGGCCGACCGTCGCTGGGAGACGGGTGCCTTCGTGGTGGAGAAGGGGCGGGTGGCCGGCGTGCGCCAGACAGCCGTCGGACTGATGGGAGGACGAGAGGCCATTCGCCTGGAGCTGGAGATGTCCTTCGGAGCCCAGGAGCCGCGCGACTCGATAGTCATCGATGGCAAGCCGCCGCTCAAGCTGACCATCGCGGGCGGAGTCCAGGGCGATCAGGCTACGGCCGCGATAATGGTGAACCTAATCCCTACAGTGGCGAGGGCCCGGCCAGGCCTGCTGACCATGCGCGATCTGCCCCAAGTCCCCTGGTGGAATGCTCGGAGCTGGTGGAAGGAAGTGGTCGATGACGAGCATCTCAGAGTCTTATGACAGGCTCCACCCCCGCTCGGCCCAGCTCTATCAGCAGGCCCTCCAGTTGTTCCCCAGCGGGGTAACCCACGACATCCGCTTCCTCCCTCCCTTTCCCCTGTACGTCGAACGAGCCTCAGGCTGCCGCAAGTGGGACGTAGACGGCAACGAGATCATCGACTATGTGATGGGGCACGGGGCTCTGCTTCTGGGCCACAGCCATCCGGCGCTGGTGAAGGCGGTGACCGAGCAGATAGCGCGGGGCACCCACTACGGCGCCTGCCATGAGCTGGAGCTGGCCTGGGGGGGCTGGGTGCAGCAGCTTATCCCTTCGGCGGAGAGGGTGCGCTTCACCAGCTCGGGCACGGAGGCCACCCTCATGGCCATTCGCCTGGCCCGCGCCTACACGGGGCGAGACCGCATCTTGAAGTTCGATTTCCACTTTCACGGCTGGCACGACAATGTGGTGGGCGCCCGCTACGCCGACTCCGACCTGCGGCGGGCCTCGGGCGTGCCTGCCGCAGCTCTAGGCAGCCAGGTGACCGTCCCCCAGAACGACATCGGCCTGGTGGAGCACACCCTGGCCGAGGATCCGGAGATCGCCGCCGTGATCGTCGAGCCGACGGGGGCCTCCTGGGGCACCCTGCCCCTGGCGCCGGGCTTTCTGGCCCAACTGCGGGAGATGACCCAGCGCTTCGGGGTGCTGCTGATCTTCGACGAGGTGGTCACGGGCTTCCGCGTCTCACCGGGGGGAGCTCAGAAGCTGTACAACGTCATTCCCGATCTGACCTGCCTGGCCAAGATCCTGGCCGGCGGCCTGCCCGGGGGAGCGGTGGCTGGCCGCCGCGACATCCTGTCCCTCATCGAGTTCAGGGCGGACATGGAATGGAACTTCTCGCGGCGGGTTGTCCATCCGGGCACCTTCAACGCCAACCCCCTATCGGCGGCAGCGGGCACAGCCGTCCTTCCCCTGATCGCCGATGGTGAGGCACAGGCCCACGCCGACGCCATGGCCGAGCGGCTGGTGCAGGGGATGAACGACGTCCTGGAGAAGAGAGGTATCCCAGGTTGCGTGTACGGCCTGTCCTCGATGTTCCACATCGTGCTGGGGAAGGAGAGCCCGCGGCCGCGCCGAGGCATCGAATGGCCGTGGCAGGCGGCCAATGGCGCCCCGCCGCCGCGGACGGAACTGAGCGTGTCGCTGGCCCTCAGGCGGGGCTGCCTGAACAACGGCCTCGACCTCATGGGCCTGGGCGGCGGCCTCGTCTCCGCCGTCCATCAGCCGGCCGACATCGATGCCAGCATCGAGGGCTTCGACAGGACGCTCGTGCAGATGCAAGAGGAAGGCATCCTCTAGCTCTGGAGAGGCAGCATGCCAGAAGCAAGCGAGCTGCGGTTTCGACGGCTCCTGGAGGGGAAGCGGGAGTTGACCATAGCCGTCAAGGGCCGCCGTAGCGGCGGGAGCCACAGCCTGCCCGTATGGTTCGTCCTGGAGGGCGACACGCTGCATCTCCTACCGGTCAGCGGCTCCGACACCAACTGGTACCGCAACATCCTCAAGGACCCCCAGATGACCCTTACCACCGATGACGAATCGCTGAGGGTGAAGGCGAGGCCGATTCGCGAAAAGGGCTTGGTCGAGAAGACGATCGAGAGCTTTGGGGCCAGGTACGGGGCGGGCGAGATCAGCCGCTGGTACACGAAGCTGGACGTGGCGGTGGAGATCGCTCTGCCCAAAACCTAACGAATAGCCTGCGCCATAGCACGGGGGCGAGCCCCTGGCTCCTGTGAGAGGTAGGCCATGGTCAGGAAGCTTTCGCTGAAATTCATCTCCTGGGACTTCTCTCAGAGATCCCTGTGACCGCTGCTGAACGCCGCCTCATCGCCTATACCACTATCGCCCACGCCCTCGTCCACACCATCGAGGTGACCTACGCGGTGCTGCTCCTGCGCATCCAGCTAGAGTTTGGCACCGGCGACGTCCTGATGGGGGTGATCGCCAGCATCTTCGGCTGGGCCTTCGGGGCCACGGCTATCCCCGCCGGCTTCCTCACCGACCGCCTGGGCTCGCGGCGAGTGCTCTACTACACCTTTGTGGGTGCGACCGGAGCCGCCGTCCTGGTGGGCCTGTCGCCCAACCAGTGGTTCCTGGCGGGGGCGCTGGCCCTCCTGGGCCTGGCGATAGGGCTGTACCACCCGGC
>JAUYDU010000376.1 GCA_030691665.1 Chloroflexota bacterium | reverse complement strand
CCGTAGCGACGAAGAGTAGCCTGCGAAGTGATAGACGTTGAAGCCGCTCACCGCCGCCGTAAGCCCCTGCTGGCACACCAGGGCCACCTCCCAAGCGTCCGTCGTCCGCCTCCTCGTCCCGCTCATCAAACGTCTCCTGGTGAGGATAATAGAACACCTGTGCTGTTCAGTCAACATGGACTGGCACCAGGAGGATGTCGAGTGAAGAGGTGAGGTGCTATGAGAGTGGCTTGAGTCTCATCAGCAGCGCGTTGCGGGCCTCCAGCGAGGCGGTGTGGACCGGCTTCCCTTCGCGCAACAGGGAGGCCATCTCCCGCTCCAGGAAGTCCAGGGCGGCGCGCTCCAGGCTCTCCAGGGCCAGCGCCTTCAGCTCCGCCAGGTAGGAGTATCGGTACGCCTTCTCCGGGTCCAGCTTGTCCGCCAGGAACACCGCCAGCCCCACGGGCCCCAGCGACGGGTGGGCCGTGGAGTGCCAGAACACGGCGTCATACACCTCGCCGTCGTCCAGGCCGTCGCGGCGTAGCGTCTCCGCCGCCACCGGCCCGTGCAGCAGCAGCGGCAGCGCCTCCTCCACAGGGCCGATGGTCAGGCCCAGCCGCCGCGCTTCGGCCAGCAGCCTCTTGGGAGGCGTGACGCGGGCGATGTCGTGGCCGCTGATGGCCAGCCAGACCCGCTCCTCGTCCAGGCCGTGGCGGCGCGCCAACTCCATCGCCACCTCGCGGGCGCGGAGGATATGCTGGCGCAGGTTGGCTGGCAGCGGCGCCAGCCCCCGGTCCGAGCCGGGGGCCAGGCGCGCCTCTACAATCTTTCGGTACTCGCAGGGCAGCGACACCCTTATGGCATCGCTTTCTAGCCCGCTACTCGCCCAGGCGGAAGGGCGGGTACTTGTCGGTCATGAGGGCCGCGTAGCCAGTCACGCGGTAGCCCCAGTGGTTGGCGCCCATCGCCAGCTCCCAGATGTCCCTGGGGTACTTGCCAGTGAACAGGTTGGCCACCGCCGCGAAGATGACCAGGACTATCACGAGGCCGCCGGAGCGGTAGCCCAGCCCGCCTTGGAGCAAACCCACCACGATGTAGTGCGGCATGGCCAGCAGCCACCACTTCACCAGCACCAACCCCTGGCTGAGCCTTTCGGGGTAGGTCACGTCCAGGTCGGCGGGGTAGTCGTCCCGCTTCTGAAGGGTGAATGGCGGGTACTTGTCGGTACCCAGGGCCTGGTAGCTGTAGAAGCCGACGCGCCAGCTCCACCGCAGCACGCCCACGTTGAAGTCGAACAGGCCCCGCGGGTACTTTCCCGTGAACAGGATGGCGAAGAGGGAGATAATCCAGGACACCGCGCACCCGATGTACAGGAAGAGTAGGACCACCAGGTGGGGGATGATAAGCAGCCACTTGACCAGGAAGAGCCAGCGGCTGATGGGCTCCGTCAGGTCGCCTCGGATGGTCACCGGGTATGATGTGGAGGTCGGCTCGGTCACACGTCACCTCCAGGCGAAGATGCCTGCACACGAAAGCGAAGGACGAGCTAGCCCATCGTCCCCAATTGGCGCCCTGCCAGCAGGTGCAGGTGCAGGTGCGCTATCTCCTGGCCGCCATCGGGGCCCTGGTTCACCACCAGCCGGTAGCCCTTCTCCGCCACGCCCTCCCGCTGGGCCATCTCGCCCGCCACGGCCATCAGGCGCCCCAGGGCGGCCTCGCTCTCGACACCGGGCGTTGCGAAGTGCTGCGTGGGGAGCAGCAGCAGGTGGACAGGCGCCCTCGGATGGATGTCGCGCACCACCACCACCTGCTCGTCCTTATAGAGGGGCTGGCTGGGTATCTCGCCCCGGATGATGCGGCAGAAGACGCAGTCCTTCTCCATGCCCTCTCCCTTCGGCGGAACGCTAGAACTTGTCTCGGCATCGTGTCTTACACCCCCGACTAAGGCGGGGGCATCATGCCGCAGCCTTCAGGCTGCGGTGGGGGCGGCGTTCTGGGCGGAACGCTAGGCGGAGGCCACGGCCACGCAGGTGACGGTCCGCACCACGCCGGAGATGGTGTGCACCTTCCCGGTCACCACGTCGCCAATGGAGGTGATGTCCCGCGCCTCCACCAAGGCGATAATGTCGTAGGGCCCGGTCACCACGTCCACCGCCTACACTCCCGGCACCGACCTCAGCATGCGGGCCACCTCCCGGGTCTTGCCCACCGCGGTCTCCACGAGGATATAGGCCTTGGTCTCCACTGCGCACCCCCTGCCATCAGATTCTGGTAGCGGTAAGCGCTGGGCGCTGCGAATCAGGCCCATTCTATGGCCCACCAAACTTGCGTGTCAACAAGGGCAGGGTCCACCCTGCCCCCATAGTCACACGCGCGAAGCTTGGCCGATGTAGAATCACGATAGCGGAGCGGGAGAGCACCCTTATGGAGTTGTTACGCAGAGGCGCGGCGCAGCTTGGCCTGGAGCTGCCTCAGGCCCAGCTTGAGCAGTTTGCCATCTACCAGCGGGAGCTGGCCGAGTGGAACCACCGCATGAACCTCACCACCATCGAGGGCGACGACGTGCAGCTC
>JAUYDU010000371.1 GCA_030691665.1 Chloroflexota bacterium | reverse complement strand
TTGGGGGTCTTGCTTGGGGATAGTCTGAGGGGGTATTTGTAGTCGCTGTTTGCGATCGAGGGTGGACAGCGGAGCCTGCTCCATCATGGTATTCTCCTAATGTCCAACCGCTACCCCTCACCTATTTTACGATGCCACCTGGCTTATGTGAATAGCGTGCCATCACAGTTCACGCGAATTTAACGTCGCCGTCCCGGCGTCGGGATACGCGGCCTGAAGCCACGCTAGCCCTCGCCGGCCCCCGCAAGAGCCGCTGGCCGCCGCACCCAGAACAGGCCCCGGCGAGGGGAGAACAGGAACGCCAGCAGGAACAGCACAGTAGCCGCCAGCACGACGGCCGCGCTCGTAGCGACATCGGCATGATAGGAGACGTAGAGGCCCACCAGGGAGGAGAGGGCGCCCACCCCAGCGCCCACCGCCATCATCAGATGAAGCCGCCGCACCAGGAGCTGGGCGGTGGCAGCAGGTGTCACCAGCATGGCCACCACCAGCACTATGCCCACCGCCTTGAGGGCGACGACGATGGCCAGGCCGATCAGGCCGAGCAGGCCGTACTGCATGATCGCCACCGGCACGCCAGCGGCGGCGGCCATCGTCGGGTCGTAGGCGGTGAACAGGAGCTCCTTGTAGAAGGCGGCTACCAGGAGTAACACCGCGGCAGCGATGACGGCGATGAGGACGAGGTCGTCCTGGCCCACGCCCAGGACGTTGCCGAAGACGAAGCTGGTCAGGTCGACGATGTAGCCCTCCTGGCGGCTGATGATCAGGATGCCCAGGGCGAATGCCCCCACGAAGACGATGCCGATGGCCGTATCGAACCTGAGGCCGGCGCGGCGGCTGAGGAAGGCGATGGCCAAAGAGGTGATGATGGCAGCGACGGCTGCTCCCAGGTAGATGCTGCCGCCGAGGACGAAGGCGGCAGCCACTCCGCCGAAGGAGGCGTGGGCTAGGGCGTCGCCGATGAAGGCCATCCCCTTGACGACGACAAAGGAGCCCATGACGGCGCAGACGATGCTCACCATGATCAGCGCCAGCAGGGCCCGCACCATGAATTCGGATGCCCAGGGGTCGGTGAGGTAGGCGGTCAGGTCACTGATGGCCGGCATAGATCTTCCCCTCGATGTTGACGAGCAGGAGGTGCCGTTCGAAGGTGGCGTTGAGCACCTCCTCGGTGAAGACGGTTCGCGGCTCGCCGAAGGCGATGACCTTGCGATTGAGGCAGACGACGTGGTCGAAGCCAGCGGCCACGCAGGAGAGGTCATGGGTGGCCACCAACAGGGTCTTGCCCTCCGCCCGCAGGTCGTCGAAGAGGTGCAGTAGGTCGTGCTGGGCGGCGGCATCCAGGCCGGTGACCGGCTCGTCTAGAAGGAGGATGCGCGGCTCCTGGGCCAGGGTGCGGGCGATGAGGGCGCGTCGCTGCTGTCCCCCCGACAGCTCGCCGATCTGGCGGTCGGCGAGGTCGGCCATGCCCACCTGCTCCAGGCAGCGCCAGGCCATCTCCCGGTCGCCACGGCCGGGCCGCCGCAGCAGGCCCAGGCGGCCGTAGCGACCCATCATCACCACATCGAAGAGGGTGACCGGGAAGGTCCAGTCCACCAGTTCAACCTGGGGCGTGTAGCCCAGAAGGCGGCGGGCCTGGGCTACCTTCTGGCCGAACAGACGCACCTCGCCCCGCCAGGGCCGGTGCAGGCCGAGCATGACCCGCAGGAGGGTGGACTTGCCGGAGCCGTTGGGCCCCACCAGACCGGCCAGGCAGCCCGGCTCGATCTCGAAGCTGATGCCCTCCAGGGCGGCGTGGCGATTGTATCCGGCCCAGAGGTCGCGCACCTCGATGGCCGGCCCCTGGTCCTTTGCGAGCTGCTTTGCGGTCATGGCTCACCCCAGACAGCGCGCCAACTCGTTGGCGTCGAATCGCATCAGCTCTACGTAGGAATCGATCTCTCCGCTGAAAGAGTCGCTGTACAGCGTGCACACCTGGACGCCGGCGTCGTCGGCGGCCAATTCCAGGACGCGGGCGTTAAACTGAGGCTCCCTGAACACGGCGGGCACTCCCTGGTCCTGGATGGCCTCCACCAGGTCGGCGACGTCCCTGGCGCTGGGCTCCTGGCCGGGGCTGGCTATCACCACGCCCACCATCTCCAGGCCGTAGGTGTGGGCGAGAGGGCTGAAGGAATCGTGAAAGGTGACCAGCCGGCGGCGTTCGGGCGGAATGGCGGCTATCTTCTCTTCTACCTCCGTGTTCAGAGCCTTCAGTTCGGCTAGGTAGGTTTCAGCGTTGCTTTGGTAGTAATCAGCGTTCTCCTGATCCAGGGCCCGCAGTGCGTCACTGATGCCCTGCACGTAGGAGATGGCCCTCCCAACGTCCAGCCACTGATGGGGGTTCGTGGCCCAGGCCGGGCCGGTGTCTGGTGGTGCCCACTTGGGGCCGGAGCCTGCGAGAGGGATGATCGGCACGTCCCGACGAATGTTGTTCTCCACCAGATCCTTGAGGGGCGCCTCCAGGCCCCAGCCGTTGATGAACACCACGTCCGCCTCACGAATCTTCTCGGCGTCTCTGGGTGAGGGCTGGAAGGTGTGGGGGTCGGCGCCCGATGGGATGATGGTGAACACGTCCACTC